>JBOHTL010000303.1:0-3090 GCA_050733735.1 Gemmatimonadaceae bacterium | reverse complement strand
ATTCGCGGACGCGCGACTTCGCGCGCGAGTTCGCGTGCGCCCTGTGCGCCGCAGATGTCGTGTATCTCACCGAGATCTACGCCGCGCGCGAGCAACCCATCGACGGAGTGACCGCGGATCTCATCGTGGGAGCGTTCGGAGCGGAAAAGCGGAAGCTCGCCTGGCGCGGCGACCGCGCCGCGCTCGCGGAGGCGCTCGCGGGCGGCGCGCGCGACGGTGACGTCGTGATCACCATGGGCGCGGGCGACATCACGGCGACCGCGGCCGAGCTGCTGGAGCGTCTGCACCCCGCGTGATCCAGGACGACAAGCCACCGGGCCCCCCAACACTGGCGCCACGGTCACGATCCCGTCGGCGCTGGATCAAACCCGCGCTCGTTGCGGCGGGAGTGCTGGCCGTCCTGCTGATCCCGCTCTGGTCTCCGCTGCTGCTCCGGCGGCTGTCGTTCTTCCGCGTCCGCCGGGTCGAGGTGGTCGGCGTGCGGTACGTCGAGCCGCAAGAAATCCTCGATCGGCTGCGGATCGACACGCTGGCGTCGGTCTGGGACGACCCCGATCCGCTGGCGGCCCGCGTTGCGGGACATGCGCTCGTTCGCCACGTCGAAATCGACCGGCGCCTGCCGGGGACACTGGTGGTCCGGATCGTGGAGCACGCGCCCGTCGCGCTCATTCCGACGCCGAATGGATTTCGTGCGTACGACGAGCGCGGCGTCGCGCTGCCGATCGATCCGACCACGACCGACGTGAACGCGCCGGTCATGGCACGCGTCGATACAGTCCTGCTCCGTCTTCTCGGCGACGCCCGGATCGAGTCGCCCGCGCTGTACGCGCGGCTCAGCGAAGTCCGTCGTGAGCCAGCGCCCGATGGCCGCCCACCGGCGGTGCGCGCGGCGGGCGGAGACGTGGTCTTCGTGCTAGACTCGATGCCCGTGCGCGCGTCCGCGGACATTACGTTGCAGCGGCTCGCCGACGTAGAATTGGTCGAGCAGGATCTCGCGCGGCGTCGCCTGCGCGCGATCGAGCTGGACCTGCGGTACAGAGATCAAGTGATCGCTCGCCTTCCATGAATCCCGATCGCCTCGTCGCCGGACTCGATATCGGTTCCTCCAAGACCACCGCCATCATCGGCGAGGTCGTGGGCGATCTGCCGAAACATCCATCGCTCAAGATCCTCGGCGTCGGCCAGACGCGCACCACGGGGATGCGCCGCGGCGTGGTGGCCGACATCGAGGAGACCACGCGCTCGATCCGGAAAGCACTCCAGGACGCCGAACGGATGGGGGGCGCGCAGGTGCAGGAGGTGTACGCGGGGATCGCGGGCGAGCACGTGTCCGCGATGACGAGCAAGGGGATCGTGGCGGTGAGCGGCGACGAGATCAACAAGTCCGACGTCAGCCGCGCCAACGAGGTCGCCCGCGCGCAGGCCATTCCCGCGGAGCGCGAGCTGCTGCATGCCATCCCGCAGGAATACACGGTCGACAAGAACTCCGGGATTCGCGATCCGATCGGCATGTCGGGCACCCGTCTCGAGACCGAGATGTATCTCGTCACGATCGGCAGCTCGCCGGCGGTGAACCTCCGGAAATCCGTCGAACGCGCGGGTTACGCGGTGCGCGAGCTGGTGCTCGAGCCGTTGGCGAGCGCGCTCGCCGTGCTCACCGAGGACGAAAAGGAACTGGGCATCGCGCTCGTCGAGATGGGCGCGGGGACCACCGATCTCGCGCTCTTCCAGGAAGGGAAAATTCGCCACCTCGGCACCATCGCGTTCGGGGGCAACAACGTCACGAACGACATCGTGCATGGACTCGGAGTCACGCAGGCCGACGCGGAACGTCTCAAGGAACGCTACGGCTGTGCCTACGAGCCGCTCGTGCGGCAGAGCGACCCCATTCAGCTGCCGAGCACTGTGGCGCAGGGCGACCGCCACATTCCGCGGGAGCTGCTCGCACACATCATCCACATGCGCATGGAAGAGATCTTCGATCTCGTCCAGCGTGAGATCTCCACCGCGGGTTACGCCGGAAAACTGAGCGCGGGCATCGTGCTCACCGGAGGCGCGGCGGCGATGCAGGGATCCGCGGAGCTGGCGAGCGACGTGTTCGGCACCGGCGTGCGCGTCGGCGTTCCGCTCGAGAATCTCACGGGCTTGTCGGATTCTGTGGAGGCGCCCCGCTTCGCGACCGCCGTGGGTCTCGCCCAATATGGCGCCAGCCGTATCGCGCTTGGCGCGAGCGGTGCCGCGCGCAAGACGAAGATGGGATCCGGTGTGGCCGGCGCGGTGGACCGCATCAAGTACTGGCTGCAGGATTTCTTTTAGGCGCCGGCGGCTGCGCCGCCGGCCCTCATCGCGCTGCACTCACGCGGCTAAACCTGTCAAAAACCTGACTTTACACATCGATTTGTGGAAAACATCGATGTGCCTTCCCCCTTGGTGCATCGTCACTTAGGGGAACTAGTCAACATTGCCAACATTGCTATATTAGCGCAGCTTTGACGCCCCCCTCTACGAGTTCATCAGCTGTTCATCGGCAGTAGCCCTACGACTCATTCTCGCCACGCGGATCCAGGAGTGCCTTCAGAGATGATCTTCGAGTTCGAGGAAAGCGCAACGCAAAACGCGCGAATGAAAGTCGTTGGCGTCGGCGGCGGCGGCGGCAACGCGGTCAACCGGATGATCGACGAGCACCTCGAGGGGGTCGAGTTCATCTCCGTGAACACGGACTCGCAGGCGCTTCTGACGTCCAAGTCCGACGTCAAGATCCAGATCGGCAAGAAGCTCACGCGCGGGCTGGGCGCGGGCGCGCGACCCGAGATCGGCAAACAGGCCATCGAGGAGAATCGCGACGAAGTCGCGCGCGTGCTCGCCGGTGCCGACATGGTGTTCGTCACCTGCGGCATGGGCGGCGGCACGGGCACGGGCGCGGCGCCCGTGATCTGCGAGCTGTCCCGTCAGGCCGGCGCGCTCACCGTGGGCATCGTGACGAAGCCGTTCCTTTTCGAGGGACGCAAGCGCATGCGTCAGGCGGAGCAGGGCATCGCCGACATGCGGAAGAACGTGGACACGATGATCGTCGTGCCGAACGAGCGGTTG
>JBOHTL010000302.1:0-7688 GCA_050733735.1 Gemmatimonadaceae bacterium | reverse complement strand
GCCCGCGGTCACACTGAGCTCGTTCGCGGGAATGGCCTCATGCGTGAACGCCGGCCGCAGCTTCGCCAGCGACTCGGCGGTGGTATCCTTGCGCGGACCTTCATCGGCGTCGACGGTCACGCTGCCTTTGCGGCTCTTGATCTCCACGGAGGCGATCTCCGCCTTGAACTTCCCGGCCTCCTGCGCGGCCACTGCCTTGCGGTGTGACGCGGCCGCGAACTCGTCCTGCGTCTTGCGATCGATGCCGGCCTTCTTTGCGGTGTACTCCGCGTGTCCGCCCATATGGACATCGCAGAAGGCACACCAGAGCCCGTCGCGAATCATGCCGTCCACGAGCTGCTGGTCTCCCAGCTTCACGCCGTTTCGCATTCCATATACGTAGTACGGCGCGTTTGACATCGACTCCTGGCCGCCGGCGACGACGACCTGCCGGTCGCCCGCCTTGATGGCCTGCGCCGCGAGCATCACGGCCTTGAGTCCGGAACCGCACACCTTGTTGATGGTGAGCGCCGAGACGCTCGACGGAATGCCAGACTTCATGAGCGCCTGGCGCGCCGGCGCCTGCCCCACGCCGCCCTGAATGACGTTGCCGAGGATGACCTCCTCGACTTCATCCGCGGGAACCTGTGACCGCTGCAGCGCGGCGCGAATCGCCGCAGCGCCAAGCTCTGGCGCCGAGAGCGCGGACAATCCGCCGAGGAACTTGCCGACCGGCGTCCTCGCGGCGGAGACGATGACTGGGGAGCGGTCGAGGTCTGCCATGGAAGGAAAGATAGCACTATGGCATCAGGGCCCGACTCTCCTTCTCCCGCACCACCCGCGCCACAAACTCCTCCACACCGACGACGTCCTGCTTCTTCCCCGCGCCACGAATGCGAACGGCAACCGAGCCCGCTTCCGCCTCGCGTTTTCCGACGACGGCCATGTAAGGAATCTTCATGACCTCGCCTTCGCGGATGCGATAGTTCAGCGTGTCCGCGCGATCGTCGAGCGAGGCGCGGATGCCGGCGCGCTTGAGCTTCTGCGTCATCTCGTTCGCGGCGTCACGCACCTCGTCGGAGATCGGCAGCACTCGCACCTGCTCGGGCGCCAGCCAGAGCGGGAACGCGCCGGCGAAATGCTCGATGAGGATCGCGATGAACCGCTCGAACGACCCGCTGACGGCCCGATGGATGACGACCGGCTGGTGATCGGCGTTGTCATCTCCGGTGTATTTCAGGCCGAACCGCTCCGGCGCGTTGTAGTCCAGCTGGATGGTGCCCAGCTGCCACTGCCGTCCAATGGAATCGGTGCCGTAGAAATCGACCTTGGGCCCGTAGAACGCGCCGTCGCCGGGATTCACGTCGTACGGCTCCCCAGTGGCGTCGAGCGCCGCCTTGAGCGACCGCTCCGCGCGATCCCACAACTCGTCCGAACCGATCCGGATCTCGGGCCGGGTGGCAAACCTGATCGCGGCCTGGAAGCCGAAGGCGCGGTAGTACTCGAGAATGAAATCGGTGAGGAACTTCACCTCGTCGGCGATCTGGGATTCGGCGAGGAAGACGTGACAGTCATCCTGCTGAAACTGGCGGACGCGTGTCATCCCCGAGAGCGCGCCGGTCACCTCGTTGCGATGCAAGACGTCGAAGGTGACGTACCGGAGGGGCAGCTCGCGGTAGGAATGCTTCGTCCGCTGATACAACAGGTAGTGCGACGGACAGTTCATCGGCTTGAGTGATGAATCGTGCTCGCCCGTCTCCTTGTTCTGAATCAGGAACATGTTCTCGCGATACTTGCCCCAGTGTCCGGAGATCTCCCAGAGGCCGGCGTTGTACATGAGCGGCGTCTTGATCTCCCTGAAGTGCGCCTGCTGGCGCTCGCGGACGAAGCCGACGAGCTCGTTGAACACGATCGTGCCCTTCTCCGTCCAGAACACCGCGCCCGGCGCAAATGGATGGAACATCACCAGATCGAGCTGTTTGGCGAGCACGCGATGGTCGCGGCGCTTTGCTTCCTCGAGCCGGTGCAGGTGCGCGTCGAGATCCTCCTTCCTGAACCAGGCGGTGCCGTAGATGCGCTGCAGCATCTGGCGGCGCTCGTCGCCGCGCCAGTACGCGCCCGCGGTCGTCATGAGCTTGAAATGCTTCAGATACGACGTGTCCTGAACGTGCGGACCGCGGCAGAGATCGATGAACGGTCCGTCGGTATAGGTCGAGATGACCTCGTCGTCTCCCAGCTCGCTCAGCCGCTCGAGCTTGAGGGGGTCGTCCGCGAAGCGCTTCTGCGCCTCCTGCCGCGAGACCTCGTCGCGCACGAACGGAAACTTCTCCTGCGCCACTCTGGCCATCTCTTTCTCGAACGCCTCGAGATCCTCGGGCGTGAACGGCTTCCCGACCTCGAAGTCGTAGTAGAAGCCGTCCTCGATGGAGGGTCCGAATCCGATCCTGGCCTCCGGACGCAACCGACGCACGGCGGTCGCGAGGATGTGGGCCGCAGAATGACGCAGCACGTCCAGCGCCTTCGCGTCCTTCGCGGTGAGCACCCGGAACGATCCGGATGCGCGCAGCGGGGTCATGACATCCTGCAGCTGACCATCGACTTCCACCGCTATGGCGTCGCGCGCAAGGCGCTCCCCGATCGAGCGGACGACGTCGATCGGTGTTGTGCCGGCGTCCACCTGACGGGTCGACCCGTCGGGGAGGGTGAGAGTCAGTTGCGACGACAATGGCGCGGGTGCAGTCGGATACAGGAACGAAGTGGTTCACGGGCGCACTTTGGGCCATGACCGGCCAAAGCGGGTCCGAGCGGGGCGGTCTCATTTTTGCGCCTCACCGCTCGACAACGCATAAGCTATAGTCTCCAATATCTCCGCCACAGGGTGAGCGAATGTCCCCCTTCCGCTATCGCGACGACGATTCCTCTTCGGGCACGACGGTCATGACGGTGCTCCTCGGCGCCGTTGCCGGATTTGCCGTCGGCATGTACGTGGCGCAACGCACCGGCGGCTTCGGTGGCCTGACCTCGCGCTTCCGCAGGGGCGTGGGCGGCGGCGAGGAGCGCCAGCGTCATTACGGCCTGGCCTCGGAGCAGTACGACGACCTTGAAGACGAGATCGAGGACGAGGAAGCGGAAGGCGTCACCGCCAGCTCCATCGACGACGAGGACTTCAACGGCATGGACGACCCTGGTGAGAGCGCGGACGGCGTTCCGCTGCTCGAAGAACGTGTGCTCGAAGCGTTCAACAACGATCCCATCCTCATGGAGCGCGCGATCGACATCGGCGCCGTCGGCGCGGGGATCATCGAGCTGTCGGGGTGGGTGGACAGCGACGACGAGGCGGAGCACGCCATGACGCTCGCCCGCGGCGTCCCTGGCGTGGAGACCGTGGTGAACCGGCTGATGATCGACGACGAAGAGCAGCAGCTGGGCGACAATATCCGTCGGGTCAAGGACGGCGATCCCGCGTTATCAGATGCGCGCTGGGAAGGACAGCAGGTGGGCACCGGCCGACGGCGGCAGGGCACGTCGGACGAGATGGACCGGCACGCCGATCCCAAGCCCGAGCTCGAGGAGCGCTGGCTGAGCGAACAGGAAGCCGTCCGGAACGCGGCCGACGACCTCGACGAGATTGGCGCCGAGCGGCGCAAGAAGGCGACTCGCAGCAAGGCGAGCGCGAAGCAGGATCGGGCGGAGCCCCTGGCGTAGCCAGTCCGCTTCCCTGGGGTCCGGTAAGGGCCGGGCAAAGGGTAAAGGGAAAAAGAGCGGGAATGGGCAGTAGGGAGAACAGAGGGGACCGCCCTATCTTTGATCATGGGCCTTTCCGACCGCTTCGACCCTTCCATCGAACCGCGCATCTACGAGCACTGGCTCGATGCCAAGTGCTTTCAGGCGGATGCGAAACGGTCGATCCGCGTCGGTGGTGATCGTGAGCCGTTCACCATCGTCATCCCCCCGCCGAACGTCACGGCGATCCTCCATCTCGGACACGCCCTCGACGACATCACCCAGGATGTGCTGATCCGCTGGGCGCGGATGACGGGACAGGAGACGCTCTGGGTTCCCGGCACCGACCACGCCGGCATCGCGACGCAGAACGTCATCGAGAAGCTCATCGCGAAAGAGGGCAAGACGCGTTTCGACCTCGGACGCGACGCGTTCGTGAAGCGCACCGAACAGTTCGTCGCGGAGACCGGCGGGACGATCCTGCGCCAGTTGCGCGCGATCGGCGCGTCCGCGGACTGGAGCCGCACGGCGTACACCTTCTCGCCGGAGCTGAGCGTTGGCGTGCGCGAAGCCTTCGTACGGCTGTACGACGATGGCCTGATCTACAAGGGACACCGCGTGATTCACTGGTGCCCGCGCTGCCTCACGTCGCTGAGCGACGAGGAAGCGGAGTTCGAGCAGGAGACGGGGGCGCTGTATCACATCGCGTACGAGGTGCGGGGTGCGTGGTCCGAGGTGCGAGGAGAAAGCGATCGCACCGCGCACCCCTCACCCCGCACCGCTCTAATCGTCGCGACGACACGTCCCGAAACCATGCTCGGCGACGTGGCGGTTGCCGTGAATCCGAACGACGATCGTTACAAATCTCTCATCGGCCGGAGCGTGCGCCTGCCGATCGTGGACATCGACATCCCGATCATCGCCGACGATTACGCGGACCCCGAGTTCGGCACCGGCGTCGTGAAAGTCACGCCGGCGCACGACGCGAACGACTTCGAGGTGGGCAGGCGACACAAGCTGCCGATGCCCGTCGTGATCGACCAGCACGGCGTGATGGCGGGGGAGCTGGACGCCGCCGGACGCGTGCCCGACTTCATCCGCGGCGACGATCGGTTCGCGGCGCGCAGGAAAATCGTCAAGGCGCTTCAGGACAGCGGAGCGCTCGTCAAAACGGAGCAGCACCAGCACGCCGTTCGGCACTGTTACCGCTGCGACACCGTCGTCGAGCCGCGGCTGTCCGACCAGTGGTTCGTGAAGATGGAACCGCTCGCCAGGCCGGCGCTCGAGGGACTTCGCGCCGGCGCGATCCGCATTCTGCCCGAACGCTGGGAGGGCGTCTACGTCCACTGGCTCGAGAACATCAGAGACTGGAACATCTCGCGTCAGCTCTGGTGGGGACATCGCATCCCCGTCTGGTACTGCGACGACTGCGATCCGCCGCAAAACGTCCATGTCAGCCGCACCGACCTCACGAAATGCCCGTATTGCGATGGTCCGGTGCGCCAGGACGAGGATGTGCTGGACACGTGGTTCTCGTCCTGGCTCTGGCCGCTGTCCACGCTGGGCTGGCCCGACGAACAGGCGGAAGACTTTCGCGCCTTCTACCCCACCGACGTTCTGGTGTCGGGCCCCGACATCCTCTTCTTCTGGGTGGCCCGCATGATCATGGCCGGCTACCAGTTCGTGGGACGCGCGCCGTATCACACGGTCCTGCTCCATGGCATGGCGCGCGACGCTGAGGGACGGAAGATGTCCAAATCCCTGGGGAACGGCGTCGATCCGATGGACGTGGTGAAGCTGTATGGTGCCGACGCCCTGCGCTGGACGCTGGTCTCGGGCATGGGGCTCGGCGCGGATATCACGCTCGATCCCGACGACCTCGAGAAGACGTTCGCGCCGGGACGCAACTTCGTCACGAAGCTGTGGAACATCGGACGCTTCCTGCTGGAGAAAGCGGGGACGGCGGCGGTGAAACCGATCGCCGAGATTCCCCTCTCGAAGCTGCACCGCGCCGACGAGTGGATTCTCTGGCGTCTCGACGTCGCGATCCAGGAAGCCGACGCCGCGCTCGGCCCCGTTCGGCCGACGACGCCGCTGAAGCACGCGGACGCGGTGCGCTGGACCGACGTGGAACGCACATCGGGGATGCGCCTCAACGATCTCGCCGAGACGGCGCGTCGCTTCGTCTGGAACGAGCTTGCCGACTGGTACGTGGAGGCGATCAAGGGCCGGCTCGCCAACGGCGGCGATGATGCGGATGTCGCGCGCGCGGTGCTCGTGCACGTCTTCGACGGCGCGCTGCGGCTGCTGCACCCCGTCGTCCCCTTCGTGACCGAGGAGATCTGGCAGCAGCTGCCGTCGCGTCCCGCAAATGCCTTTCTCGCCGCTGCGGCCTGGCCCCACGCCCGTACGACGCAATCGGAGGCGGCCGGCCGGGCGCGCGAGTTCGATCTCGTGCGTGAAGCCGTGGGCGCGCTCCGCCAGATTCGCGCGGAGTATGCCGTACCCCCGGGCAAGCCGATCGAAGCCGTCGCCGTCAGCGGCAATGGGGGGGGGGGTGGGGGAGGCGTCGCGACGTCGCGTGACATCGCGCGCATCTTCTCCGAGGAAGCGCCAGTCGTCGAGCGCCTGTCCCGCGCGTCGCTCACCATGGCGACCAGCGCGCCTCCCGGTGCGTCGGCGCACGCCGTCCTCACCGGGGGCACGTCGCTCGTCGTGCCGCTCGCCGGATTGGTGGACGTCGACAAGGAATGCGCGCGACTCCGTGGGGAGCTGATCTCACTCGAGAAGCAGCTGCACGCCCTCGAGGGTCGTCTCGCCAACCAGAAGTTCGTGTCCAAGGCGCGGCCCGACGTCGTGGATGCCGAGCGGCGCAAGCTGAGCGACTGGTCCGCGCGCCGTCAGCAGCTCCGGGAGAAAGTCCAGTCGCTGTGCGGCTGATCCGCCGTTGGTGGTGGGCGCTCGCGGGTGCAGTCGCGGGCGTGTCACCAGCTGCCTGCGCGTCCATCGGCTCGCCCCCGGGCGGTCCGGAGCGGACTGTCCCACCGGCGCTCGTGAGTGTCACGCCCGATTCCGGCGCCGTCAACGTTCAGCTGCGGAACGCGGTCTTCGAGTTCGACGTGGTCGTGAACGACCGCTCGGGGGGCGCGGGAGGGATACAGAGTCTCTTTCTCGTATCCCCGTCCGAGGGCGCGCCGAGGATCCGGTGGCGTCGCGAAAAGGTCGAGGTACGGCCGACCGACGACTTTCGGCCGAACACCGCGTACGCCATCACCATGCTTCCCGGCGTCGCCGACCTTCGCGGCAATACGATCGACACCGGCCGCACGATCGTCTTCTCGACCGGCCCGACGATTCCACCGTTCCAGGTCCTGGGCCGCGTCTTCGAGTGGATGAACGAGCGCGTGGCGCCGAACGCGTTCGTCGAAGTGATGCGCGTTCCGGACAGCGTGCGATACGTTGGCGCCGCTGATTCCACCGGTCAGTTTGCCGTCGGACCGCTGGAGGAGGGCACGTACGTGGTTCGCGCGATCGTCGACGCCAATCGCAATCGCGGTCTCGATCCGGGCGAGCCCTGGGACAGCGTTCAGGTCACGGTGCGCGGCAGCTCGCCCTTCCTGGAGCTTCTCGCGGCGCAGCGTGACACCATTCCGCCGCGCCTGCTCACCGTCAACGCACCCGATACGGTGACGATCATCGCGTCGTTCGACCGGCCTCTGAGCGCCGACGTGCCGCTGACCCCCGAATCGTTCCGCGTGCTCGATTCGGACTCGACGCGACTGCGGATCGCGCGAGTGCTGACGCGGGCGCAGGCGGACGCGGAGCGCGCGGCCCGCGACAGCATCGCCCGCCGCGACAGCGCGGCCGCGGCGGCGGCCGATACGACCCGCTGGGATACGACCCGGCGCGATACCGCCGCTCGCCCTCGTCCCCAGACGATTCCGCCGCGGGCGGCGGTCCCGCTTCAGGCGGCGCCGCTCAGGCCT
>JBOHTL010000301.1:0-5269 GCA_050733735.1 Gemmatimonadaceae bacterium | reverse complement strand
GGTGCCGAGCGCGCTGCGTCCACTCTCGCCCAGCGTGTTGTCGAACGCGCCGGCACCAACGGAGGGAATGACGACGACGTCGAAGTTGGACAGCACGCCCGCGAGATTCGACGCCGCGACGGTGGTCACGGGATACCCGATGCGCTGGTCGAAGGCGTACCAGCTGAAGCCAAACGAATTTCCCTGAACGGGAGATCCACCGACGAGCGCGACGCGTGGAATGCGGATCGGGATGACGCTGTTGCTGCCGAGATCCGTACCTTCGTCCACAAGAGCGGAGGAGACGGTTGCCACGCGCGCGTTCGTGGCAAGGACTCCTTCGCGAATGCGTCGATGAACGCTCGAGTCGTTCGCGGCGACGCGGACGACGAACGCGCCCTGCTGGAAGCTCGCCTGACCGACGCGAAAGGCTCGCGGGGCGTACCAGACGCGCACGCTGTCGCGCACCAGCATGGACAGCAGCCGAATGGATGCTTCACTGCCCGGCGCGAAGGCGTATCCGTATTGCGGCGCGCCGGCGGACAGGACGCCCTGACCGGCGGCTCCGGCGAATGCGTCGGCGGCGAGCTCGGTGCTCGAGGGGACCGAGCGTGACGTGTATGCTCGCACCCGATATGTGTATGGCAGCGACCACGCGGTCATGTCGTAGAACCGCTCCGGCTGATTGGTCCGGCGGCTCTCGAGCTCCTGCCGGATGAAACTGGAATCGAGCACCGCGTCTGGCTCGAGGAGCGCTTTCGCGAGACGTCCCTGCGGTTGCGCGAGATCCACGACGTACGAACCCGCGGGCGCGCGTGTCGACCGCGTCGCATCCCCATAGACGCTCGCGTCGGCGATGTTCGTTTCATTCGCGAGCCGTCGAACGACAATGCCGTTGCCCATGAGACGGGCCGCGAGTGAATCTGCGCGTCCCTGACCATCCTGCTCGATGACGACCGCGCGCATGGGCGCGCTGGCAGCGTCGCTGATCGCCGATTGGCGGAACGCGGCGAAGTCCCGGACGCGTTCGGCGCGACGCGAGGCGGTCGTCGTGAGCGTCGCCCAGGCGGCCGTGTAATGGTGATGCGCGGCCTCACGCAACGTCAGCACCGTGCCGTCGGTGCGGCGAATCGCGCCGCCGCCGCTCGACGCCTGCTCGTAGGTCATGCCCACCGCGCCGGTGAGAATCGGCCACGACACGCCGTAGCCGGGATAGAACTCGTCGTATCCTTCGCGCGTGAAATAGGACCAGCCGCGGCGATCGAACGCCGACGCGTTCGCGCGCGCGTAAATGTCCCACCACTTCAGGATGCTGGAGTGCACGTTCTTGTTGATCGGCTCCATCGGCGGGGCGAAGAAGTACGTCGAGTTCGAGCCCATCTCGTGCAGGTCCACGGCGACGTGCGGATGCCACTCGAGAAAGGTGCGGACCCGACCGCGCGTCTCGGGATGCGAGTGGACGAACCAGTCGCGATTGAGGTCGAAGTAGTAATGGCTCGTGCGCGGACCCGGCCAGCTGCCCTGGTGGATCATCGCGCCGGGCATCGTGGGGACGCCGAGCGCGCCGCGGTTGCGGATCACGTCCTGCACATGCCGCTCGTGGCCGTCGGGGTTCTGCACGGGATCGATGAGCACGACGACGCTGTCGAGGATGCGCTGCGTCTCCGCGTCGCGTCCGGCGGCGAGCTGATAGAGCAGCGCGATCGACGCTTCGGTCCCCGACGCCTCGCCGCCGTGAACGGTGTAGCCGAGCCACGCGATCGACGGCATGCGGGCGATGACGGCACTGATGTCGCCCTGGGACGCGCCTCGTGGATCACCGATGCGGCGCGCGTCGGCGCGAATCTGCTGGATGCGGGCGTGATTGGCTTCGCTGGTCGCGATCACGAGCACGGACTCGCGTCCCTCGAACGTGTGCGCGACGGTGTCGACGTGGATCCGCCGACTGGTCGCGGTGAGTCGATCGATGTACCGCATCAGCATGTGGTGCGGCGTGAACCGGTCGCCCACCTCGTACCCCAGCACCGCGCGCGACGTGGGAACGGCCGGGTCGAACGCACCGGTCGGGTTGTAGGAATGCTGCGCGCCGAGGGCGGCTGGAATGATGAGGGCACAGAAGGCGGTGAGGCGCATCATGCGGGCTGGAGAGGGTCAACAGGGGTGGACGAAGAATCTCGTCCGCCACCGGTCAAGCCGCCACTCAGCGCGCGCCAGCCTTGCACGCGATTCCTCTGTCACCGACCATTCCCGCAATGATCGGACTCGTCACGTACTCGAAACAACCTGTTCTCACCGACGATGACAGGCCGCTCATCGGAGCACTGGCCGAGATCGGCCTCGAGGCGGAACCTGTGCAGTGGGACGACGCCAGCGTCGACTGGCGGGCCTACGAGGCGCTCGTCCTCCGCTCGACGTGGGACTATCACCTGCGCGTCGGTGAGTTCGATGCGTGGTTGGCGACGCTCGATCGCGAGCGTGTGGCGCTGTGGAATCCGACGCCGGTGGTCCGATGGAACATGCACAAGGGCTACCTGCGCGGGCTGGAGCAGGCGGGCATTCCGATTCCAGGCACACGCTGGCTGCCGAAGGGAAGGGATGTCGCTCTCGGCAGCCTCCTGAACGCCGCAGCGTGGGACGAGGCGATCGTGAAGCCCGCAATCTCGGCGTCGGCCACGAAGACGTCGCGTGTACGCGCCGACAGCGCGACCGACGCCGCGGAGTTCGCGACCCTGCTCGAGCACGCTGATGTTCTGGTCCAGGAAATCGTGCCCGAAGTGGCGCGCGACGGCGAGTGGTCACTGATGTTTCTGGGCGGGGCGTTCAGCCACGCGGCGCTGAAACGACCGCGTGCCGGCGATTTCCGGGTGCAGCAGGAACTCGGCGGGTCCGCGGATCCCGCGATCGCCCCGTCCGTCGTGGTCGCCGCGGGCGAGCGTGTGGCCGCGCTCATCCCGGGTCGTTGGCTGTACGCACGGGTCGATGGCGTGATGACGGCGCGCGGTTTCACGCTCATGGAGGTCGAATGCATCGAGCCGGTGTTGTTCCTCGAACAGGCGCCAGGCTCCTATGAGCGATTTGCCGCTGGTCTCAAACACCTGCTCGGCGAGTGAATCGGATGAGAAGACTGATCGATGTCTCGCACACCATCGAGCACGGGATGGTGACGTACAAGGGTCTGCCCGCGCCGATCATCTGCGACTGGATGAGCCGCGATGCGTCGCGCGCGAAATACGCGGTGGGCACCGAATTCCAGATCGGCAGGATCGAGATGGTCGCGAACACCGGCACGTACGTCGACAGCCCATTCCACCGCTACGAGAACGGCAGGGACCTCTCGGAGCTGCCGCTGGAGTCGGTGGCCGATCTCGATTGTGTCGTCGTACGGGTGGATCGCGGTGCAGACAGGTCGATCGATCAGGTGCCCCTGTCAGCGGCAGACGTTCGGGGACGCGCGGTGCTCTTCCATACGGGATGGGATCGCCACTGGCGCACCGACGTCTATTTCGAGCAGCATCCGCATCTCACCGGCCGCGCCGCGGAATGGCTGGTGAAGGCCGGCGCCGTGCTCGTGGGGATCGACTCCTTCAACATCGACAGCATCGATACGGGTGAGCGACCGGTGCACAGCATCCTGCTGGCTCATGACATTCCGATCTGCGAACACATGCGCGGGCTCGCCGAGGTCCCGGAGCGCGGAAGCCGGTTTACGGCAGCTCCCGTCAAGGTGAAAGGATTCGGCACCTTCCCTGTACGCGCGTTCATCGCCATCTGACCTCACATGACCACACATCGAATCGTGACAGGCGCCTTCGCGTTCGCGCTCCTGATCGCTGCCCTCGAGTTCGGAGCGTCGACGCTGGAGGCCCGGACGGCGACGCAGGCCCAGACGCGGTGGTTCAAGGGAAACACGCACACGCATACGATCAACTCGGACGGCGACACCGCGCCGGATGAAGTGGTGCGCTGGTACCGCGAGCATGGATATCAGTTTCTCGTGCTGTCGGATCACAACTTCCTCACGAGCGTCGATGGCCTGAACGCGCTCTTCGCAGCGGATCAGCGCTTTCTGGTCATTCCCGGCGAGGAAGTCACCGACCGCTTCGAGACCAGGTCGATCCACATCAATGGGCTGAACGTCGACACGCTCGTGACGCCGCAGGGCGGGGGCAGCGTGCTCGAAACGGTGCAGCGCAACGTCGACGCGATCCGGGCGGTGAACGGTGTTCCTCACGTGAACCATCCGAACTTCGGCTGGTCGATCAGCGCCGACGAGCTGTCGCAGGTGAGGAACAACAAGCTCTTCGAGATCTTCAACGGCCACCCGATGGTGAACAACGTCGGCGGCGGCGGCTCTGCGGGGCTGGAGCAGATGTGGGACACCATATTGAGTCGTGGCATTCTGCTGTTCGGCATCGCGGTGGACGACGCACACCACTTCAAGCGGCCGTGGGACGCGGACGCATCAAAGCCGGGGCAGGGATGGATCCATGTCCGGGCCGAACGGCTGGAGGCATCAGCCATCCTGGAGGCCATGGAACGCGGCGACTTCTATGCATCCACCGGTGTCGAGCTGACGGACTACCAGCTTTCGCCGGCGAGCATGTCGATCACGATCCGACAGCGCGTGTTCGAGGAGTACCGCGTGCAGTTCATCGGCCGCGGAGGCCGCGTGCTGCGCGAGGTAACGTCCAGTCCAGCTACCTACGACATTCGCGGCGATGAGGGATACGTGCGCGCGAAGGTGTTCGACTCGAATGGCCGTGTCGCGTGGACCCAGCCGGTGATGGTGCGCCGATAACGCAGTGCCCTAGGGAACCACAGGCTGCGGCTCGAGCTTCGCCACCCAGAGCCCCGAATTGAAGTCCGTGAAGAGGATGTGTCCCTTCCACGGCATCGCGTTCATCGCGAAGCTCGCGTTGGCCGTGCGACCCTTCGGATCGAACGCCTTGAACACGGCGATCTCACGGCGCTGATCCGCGAGGTTGCCCAGCAGCTCACCGGAGACGTCCACGACACGGAGGCCGCCGTCGTAGTACGCCTGGTACATCACGTCGTCCTCGACGATGATGTCGTGGGAGCCGAACTCCTCCTGGTGGTACTTCGCGATGTTCTTTGGGTTCTTCGGATCGGTGAAGTCGATGATGTGTGTGTAACCCGCCGACGTCTGCGGCACGCCCCCGGCCTGACCGAGTGTGGGGCCGTAGTTGGTGCCCTCCCACACGCGGCCCTCGCGCGACATGATCTCGTCCCCGAGGAAGAGGTAGGTCTTCCCGGTCGCCTTCTGCACGTA
>JBOHTL010000300.1:0-4435 GCA_050733735.1 Gemmatimonadaceae bacterium | reverse complement strand
TCGATCGTGGACACCGATCCGGAGATCGCTTCACGACGCTGCGTGCCGTAACCGGTGACGACGATCTCGTTGAGCGCTGCAGCCTGCGGGGTGAGCCGGAACTCGACGTTCGCTGCGCCGCCGGACGACACCGACACCTGCTGCGTGGTCTCGGCGTAGCCGATGCGACGCACGCGGACGCTCTGATTCCCCGCGGGAACCGCGGTGACGGTGAACGTTCCGTCTTCGCGGCTCAGTGCGCGTCGCGCCGTGCCTTCGACGGAAACGATGGCGTTGGAGAGCGGGGCGCTGGTCGTGGAATCGACAACACGGCCGGTGATCGTACCGGTTTGCGCCGAGAGGGGGGCCGCCGCGAGCAGGAGCCCGGCAAGGGCTGGAACAAAACAACGAACACGTACCATACCGCTGTCCTCCAGGAGGATCGGAGACGGGTGGTCTTAGTCAGGACGGAACTTCTGATCTTGCTTGGGGATTCGCAGCGCCGCGAACCCAAGTCACCGAAATAACTCAGTACGGTAAAGCGCGCAAGAACAGAATGTTACATTCACCCTTATGAACCTTCTGCCCTTCGTCATAGTCACTCAGCTGGCCGGGACGGTCCCGCAAGGACCGGTGTTGACCTTCCCACAGGCTGGCATCGATGACACAGCGGCTTATCAGGGCTACCAAACGCGATTCTACCGTGACGCGGCGGGAAACACGGTTCAGATATATATGGAAGGCCGCTCCGGTCGGGTCGTCCACCTGCTGGCGAACGCAGACAACGAAAGCGTCGGATTCACGGTTAGAGCGCCCGATGGAGTTGCCCCCGACCTCGACTGGGCGGATTCGGTGGCGACCGCTGGAAGCTCGGGGCAAGGCGTTGCGGCCTTTCGGACGCTGACTCACCAACTGATCGCCGGCGCACCGCGGATCAACCTGGGCTGGTTCCTGCTCGGCTCGATGCGCGTCGAGCGCGATTTCCAATACTGGGGACGACACAGGCAACCCTTCACCGCCGCGCGCTTCACGCTCGCGGAGAATGACAGTCTGCTGGCGGCGCTTCAGCGCCTTCCTGACGCCGAACGACGCCGGCACCTGCAGTTGCTCAATTCGCCGAGCGTGTCGCTGCTGCGAAACCGGATGCACCCGCGATACGAGGAGCGTCGCGAAGGAAACATCTGGACAGCCCGCATCACTCAGCTGTCACTCGACATGCAGGATTCGCTGGCGGTCGAGATCAGCGTCGACACGCGGCATATCGCCGCGACGCTGTCGGGCGACTCGGTCATGCTGCGCGCTCGATCCGGAAGCGTCGTGCCCTTCACCGTCACTGTCGCCTCGAGCGCCGACGCGCTGACCCCACTGACGCGCGACGAGATCTTTACACCGGAGTTTCTCGCGTGGGTCGACGCAGTGCGGGACACGGCGCCCCTCATCGAAAGGCAGGTGCGCGGCGTCGAGCTGCTGTCGTCGCGACAGAAGCTCATGGCCGGCCTCCCTGCGTACGCCACGTACTTCGGCCGCGATATGCTGGTGTCGGCGCTGATGATGCAGCCGATCTGGCGCGAAGCCATGAGCGAGTTCGTCATCGCCAGCGTGCTCCGAAAACTCGGGCCAGGCGGTCAGGTGAGCCACGAGGAAGCGCTCGGCGGTCAGGCCGTGCGGGAAGCCGCCGCGGAGTATGTCCTTCTGATAAAGGCGTCGCAGCTCGACAGCGCCTACCAGGTGTTGCGGCAGCATCGGCGCGTGCGCGAAAACTACCACATGATCGACGACGAGCTGCAGTTTCCAATTCTCGTCGCTCGATGGATCACCGATCCCGACGTCAGCGCGGCGCGCAAGCGGTCGTTCCTGATGGACCGCTCGGAGCTCGACGAGCCGAGGCTGAATCGTCTGCTGCGCGAGCTCGCGCTCGTCGCCCGCATGACGTCGGCGTACGCCGCGGAGCAGACCGCGACGAACCTGATTTCCTTCGCGCCTCGCAATGGCGGCTGGGCGGCAACGAGCTGGCGCGACAGCAACGTCGGGTACGCCGGGGGCCGTTTCGCGATGGACGTGAACGCGATCTGGGCGCCCAGCGCGATCGAGTCCATCCAGGCGATCATCGGATTTCTCCGCATCATCGGCGTCAACGTCGATTCGGTGGCCGCCACCGTGCCAGAGCTGGCGTCCGACACGCCCCTGGGGCGCTGGGTCCATGACGACACGACCCTGGCGACCGCGGTGCATGCGTGGTCCGGCGCCTGGCGCCATTTCCTCGTTCAGCTGGGGCCTGCAGAGGTGCGCGCCAATGTCGCGGAGCGGCTCGCGGCGCTCCCCGAGCACGAACGCGGATACTGGAACGGAGTGCTCGAGCGCACGCGGGCCCATGAAGATTCGCTGACATTCCTGGCGTTGTCGCTCGACGCCGGCGGAAGCCCGATCGGCGTCGCGAACACCGACGTGGCGACCGGCTTGTTCCTCGGCAATTCCGCGCCGCGACCGAAGGATCTGACGGCGATGTGGCGAGACGTGCTGCTCTTCACGCGTCCCTACCCCGTCGGGCTCCTGATCGAGGGGGTCGGACCGGTGGTGGCGAACGATGCGTATGCCACTCCCGCCGTCTGGCAGGCCTTCGAACGCGATCGGTACCACGGACCGCGCGTCATCTGGGGACGTGAGGTGAACCTCTTCGCGCTCGGCGTCGCGCGCCTCATCGAAGAGGCGCCGCCGAACAGCACCGAAGCCCGAGCACTCCGGCAGGCGCTCGACCGGGTCCTGGCCGCCGCCGAGGCTTCAGGATTCCAGAGTGAGCTTTGGAGCTACGAGGTGAGCAACGGCCGCGTGGTGCCTGTTCGGTACGGAACGGGCTCCGACGTCCAGCTGTGGAGCACGACGGATCTGGCGGTGCAGTTCGCGCTTTCGCGTCTCCGATAGCAGCCTTGTTGCGCTCCCCTGCGCAAATCCGTCAAATAAGGGTTCAAAATCCCTCAACTGGCGCCGGAGACCCGCCGGAGACCCCATGGAAGACCCCATCAATCCGAGGAAACCGAGCACGGCGACGTTCCGCTACCATGGCACCGGCGGCGACCTGCTCGGACTCGTGTTCGTGAATGGCCTGCTGGCCATGATCACGCTCGGCATCTACTCGGCTTGGGCGAAGAACAAGGTCCGCGAGTTCCACTACAGCCATAGCGAGATGGACGGCGACCGGTTTGCCTGGCATGGCACGGGCGGAGAACTGTTCTCGGGCGCGCTCAAGGCAGCCGGGATCCTGATCGTCCTCGGTCTCGTCTACCAGATGGCGATCTATTTCCTCGGCGCGAATGGATCACCGGCCGTGGCGTTCGCCATTTCCCTGAGCTACATGACCGCCATCGGCTTGCTGATCTGCTTCGCGATCAACAACGCGCGGCGTTATCGGCTGAGTCGGAGCTCGTGGCGCGGCATCCGATTCTCCTTTCATGGCGAGTCGGCAGAGTTCCTGAAGATGATGGTTCTCGGCACGCTCCTCGGCATCGTGACGCTTGGCTTCTATACTCCCTACTTCCAGAACAAGCGGCGCGCCTTCCTGGTGAACAATGCGCGGTTCGGAACCGAGCCTTTCATGTACAAGGCCGACGGCGGTGAGCTCATGGGCGAGTACATCAAAGCCGTGCTGCTCACGATCCCAACATTGGGGCTGTACTGGATCTGGTACTCCGCGTTCAAGCATCGGTATTTCTGGGGCAACACCACCATGCGCGGGGGACGCTTCCGTTCGTCGATCACGGGAGGCGGGCTGTTCAAGCTGCACTTCGTGAACGCGCTGCTGGTCTTCTTCACGCTCGGCCTCGGGATGACGTGGGCTATCACGCGCACACAGGCCTTCCTGTTCGACAACATGGCGCTGCACGGCACCGTGGACTGGGCTTCGATTCAGCAGCGCGCGCAGGAAGCCGCCGCCACCGGCGAAGGCATGGCGGAGAGCTTCGACGTCGATATCGGCATCGGTATGTAGGGGTGATGTGACCATGACCAGTCACGAGTGACGTGAGACCGTCGCACGAATCCGGACCACCGCGTGCCGAGTGGACCGGGTCCTATTACGACGGCCGCAGCGCGCTGCGGCACCCCGTCACGCTCGCCGTGACGACTGAAGGGCTGCGCATCGCGAGGGCGGACGGTGAGACCGTGGTCTGGCCGTTCGGCGCGCTGCGGCAGACGCAGGGCCGGCACGAACGCGAGCACCTGCGCATCGAACGTGGCGCGGAGCCCGCCGAGTCAGTCTCGGTGGTCGAAGCAGGACTCGCGGAGGCGATCCACGCGGCTGCCCCGAGCGCCAGCCAGACGCTGCGCGAGCGAACATCCACGCGGCGTGTGCTGACGTGGAGCTTCGCCGGACTCGCGACTTTCGCTGTTTTGTATGTCTGGGGTGCGCCTGCCGCCGCCGACTGGGCCGCCGCGCGCATGCCGGAATCGTGGGAAACGGAAC
>JBOHTL010000299.1:0-4205 GCA_050733735.1 Gemmatimonadaceae bacterium | reverse complement strand
CTCACGCAGCAAGCACTACCTCTTCATGCACGTCGGGAGCCTGACGTCCGACGAGCAGTACTTCATGCCGGCGTACCAGCCGATGTCTCAGTGGACGATGATCTCGCCGCGAAAGGAGAACCGTGAGTACAGCGCCGATCACCACGGCGACAAGTTCTACATCCGCGTCAACGACACGGGCCGCAACTTCCGTCTGGTCACCGCCCCAGCCACCGATCCGCGCGAAACAAACTGGCGTGAGCTGGTTCCGCACCGACCCGACGTGATGCTCAACGGTGTGACGCTGTTCGCGAACCATCTGGTGCGCAGCGAGCGCGAGAACGGCCTTCCGCAGATCGTGATCACCGACATGCGGACCAACGAAGCGCACACGCTGGCGTTTCCCGAACCGGTCTACAGCGCCGGGCTCTCGTTCGCCGAGTGGAACACGAATGTCCTGCGGTATCGCTATCAGTCGCTCGTGACGCCGAGCTCGGTGTTCGACTACGACATGAACGCGCGGAAGAGCACCCTGCTCAAGGAGACCGAAGTCCTCGGCGGCTACGACAGAACGCGCTACACATCCGAGCGCATCTGGGCGAAGGCGCGCGACGGTACGATGGTGCCGATCTCGCTGGTGTATCGGAAGGACGTCGAGCGCGACGGCACGGCGCCGATGCATCTCGTCGCATACGGCTCGTACGGCTCGTCGTCCGATGTGGGCTTCAGCTCGAATCGCGTGAGTCTGCTGGACCGCGGCGTTATCGTCGCGACCGCGCACATTCGCGGCGGCGGCGAGATGGGGAAGGCATGGCACGAGCAGGGTCGGATGCTGAACAAGATGAACACCTTCACGGATTTCATCGATTGCGCAGAGCATCTCGTCGCGCAGAAGTACACCTCGCGCGATCGGCTCGTGATTCAGGGCGGAAGCGCCGGCGGACTGCTGATGGGCGCCGTCACCAACCTGCGTCCCGATCTCTTCCAAGCGGTCATCTCCGACGTTCCCTTCGTCGACGTCATCAACACCATGCTCGACGAATCGCTCCCGCTGACCGTCGGCGAGTTCGAGGAGTGGGGGAATCCGAAGAAGAAGGAGGAGTACGAGTACATGAAGCAATACGACCCGTACGGAAACATCGCGGCGAAGGACTATCCCGCCATCCTCGTGCGCACGTCGTTCAACGACAGCCAGGTGATGTACCACGAGCCGGCGAAGTACACGGCGAGGCTGCGCGCGACGAAGACGGACGAGAACCCGTTGCTGCTCGTGACCAACATGGGAGCGGGCCACGGCGGCGCGTCAGGACGCTATGACCGTCTCAAGGAGATTGCGATGGGCTATGCCTTTCTGCTGTGGCAGGCTGGCGTGGAACGCGGAACGGTGGTGCCATGAAGGATTGAAGGATTGGGGGGGGGATTGAAGCTGAGACACGTCCACCCCTTCAATCGTTCACCCCTTCAATCGTTCGAACCTCGTCCGGCCTCGGCGTCTGCCCGCTCCGCCTGGTGGTTCGTCCCGTGATGCGCTCGTAAATGCGCGCGATGAAAGGCGTGATCGCGGCGCTCCCGATGATTCTGAAGGGCTGCGTCACTTTCGCCGCGGCGTACGCGGTTATCCAGTAGCCCGCGTTCCCCACTGCGCCACTCGGCCGCCATCCAAACTGGAGCGCCAGCCAAAAGCCCACGTACACGAGCGCCGTCGTAGTCAGATATACCGTGAGGCCGATCGCGCCGTACTCGACAACGAATTCCTTTACTGATTTCCGCACACGCACAACCTAACGACAGGAAATGCGAAGGCCCGAATTCCGATCGGAATCCGGGCCTTCGCGCTTCTCCGTATGACTACCGATACCGCGATTCGGTGACGGCCGAGGGCTCGCCACGCGTCATGACATGCTCGACGCGAAGGACTTGCCGCTGCACTTCGTTGCCGAGGCGCAGCGTCACGAGATAATCACCGGTTTGGGCCACCGGCGCCTGATTGCCGCCGAAGCCGCCGCCACCCCCGCCGCCGAAGGCGCTGACGCCGGGATGACCGGGAACCTGGAAGAGCTCGGTGATCTCGCGGAAGCCACCCGGAAAAGCTTCCATCATCTCCTCGGGACCGCCGAACGCCCGCGCCATCGCGGCATCCCTGGCTGCCCTGCCGCCACCACCACTTTGATTGCCTTCACCTGGACGCGCGACCCAGTTCCCGCCGGGGCCGAGGCGGGCGATCTGCGAGGCGTTGCCGCCGCTGCCACCGCCGCCACCGCCGCCACCGCCGCCGCCGCCACCGAAGCCAGGAGGGGTTTGACCAGCCGCGAAAGAACGCAGAGTCCGGATCACGGGCGCTGGGATCCTGCCGGTCTTCTCGAGAGAGTCGATGACGAAGGTCGCCCGGTGAATCGCGAGGGCGCTGTCACGGCGCTGCGACAGCGTGAGCGTGCGACGCGGAGCCGTGCCGCGCAGGTCCCATACGACCTTGTGCACGCCAGCGGTGCGCGGCCCGTTCAGCGAACGAACCGTGTCTCCGCCCACATCCGTGATGACGATGCGAACCGTGTCACGGACCGCGCTCGCCAGCCGGTACACGATCTCGGCGCCGTGCTGCGGGCTTGGCGCCGCGAAGTCCTTGTGGCCGGCGCCGTTCGCGGACGCGCCCATGTTCGGGCCCTGGCCGTACTCGAACGCCTTCTTCGGCGCGAAGAGATGCACGTTCTTTGCGACGATGGCGGGACTGAACTGCTGCAGCGGCGCAACGTCGACGATCCAGAATCCGCGACCGTGCGTCGCGGCAATGAGCTCGCGATCCCGCGGGTGAATCTGGAGGTCGTAGACCGGTGCCGTCGGGAGCCCGGTCATGAAGCGTTGCCAGTGCTGGCCGCGATCGAGCGATACCCAGACGCCGCGGGCCGTGCCGACGTACAGCAGGTCGCGGTCGACGGGATCCTCGCGCACGACGCGGAGGTTGTCGATGCCGCCGCGCGGCAGATCGCTGGCGATCGAGCGGAAGCTGCGACCGCCGTCGGTCGTTACATAGAGGTACGGCGCGAAATCATTCCAGCGATGGTTGTCGAACGCGACATATGCCGTGAGAGAATCATAATGCGATGGCTCGATGCGCGTGACGTACACGTCGCCGGACGGCAGCCCCGAAAACCGCGAGGCGGGAATCGGCTCCCACATGGCGCCGTCGCTGCGCGTGAACCAGACGTTGCCGTCGTCCGTTCCGGCCCAGAGAAAACCAGGACGCACGTAGGACTCCGCCAGCGCGACGACCGTCCCGTATTCCTCGGCGCCCGTGGCGTCCAGCGTGATGCCTCCGGTCTTGTTGATGCTCGTGTCGATCTTCGCCATCTGCTTCTTCGAGAGATCGGGCGAGATCGGGAAGAGATTGTCGCCGCGCTGCGTGCTCTTCAGCACACGGCTGCCCGCGGCGTAGAAGACGTCGGGGTTGTGCGGCGAGAGCAAGAAGGGCGTGTTCCAGTTCCACCGGATGTCGAACTCCGAGGAGTCGGCGCGCTGCCGCGCACGCAGATCCGCGATACGGCGTTCCTGCTCGCGCGAGACGGAACGCGCCGTGTCGCCGCGCTCGATGAGGATCGAGTCCTCGAACTGCGTATACCGCGTCCGCCAGCTCGGCTTCACGAGCGACGTGCGCTCGCCGGTGAGGCGGTCGTAGCGGGCAATGTTGCCGCCCTGCGATTCGGCGAAGAGGATGTGCGGTTCCAGCGGGTGCTGCGCCGTGTAGAAACCGTCCCCGCCGTTGAAGGTGAACCAGTACGCGTTTGTGACCGGACCGTTCTTGCGCCGGCTCGGGCCGCACCAGGAACCGTTGTCCTGCATGCCGCCGCAGATGTTGTATGGGACCTCGAAGTCGTAGCTCACTTCGTAAGGCTGCGCGAGCGGCAGGAGGGCGGCGAAGTCGTAGCTGCCGCCGCCATCGTAGGTCATTGCGATGCCGCCGTCGTTGCCGACGATCATGCGTTCGGGGTCGTTGGGATCCATCCACATCGCGTGATGGTCCACGTGGATGCCGACGGTCGCCGACTGCGTCGTCTTGCCGCCGTCGCTGGAGACGAGCACGGGCGTGGATGAGAACCACACGCGGTCCGGATTCCGAGGATGCACGCGCACCTGCGAGTAGTAGAACGGCCGGGTGTTGGCGTCGTTCATCTTCGTCCAGGTGCTGCCGCCATCCGTCGACCGATACAATCCGTTCGCGAGCTTCTGACGGG
>JBOHTL010000298.1:0-4202 GCA_050733735.1 Gemmatimonadaceae bacterium | reverse complement strand
CACGGTCTGGGAGCGGTGTTCGGGCAGGACACCGGGTTCAAGATCGCGTTCGATCCCGACACAGTCCGTGCCCCCGACCTTGCGTTCGTGAGCCGGGAGCGGGTCGCGCTGATTGCGCCGCGTGGCTATGCGGCGCTGTCGCCCGATCTCGTCGCGGAGATTCTCTCGCCGGACGACAGGCCCGGAGAAGTGCTCGCGAAGATCGGTGAATGGCTCGACGCCGGCGTGGCGATCGTCTGGCTGATCGATCCGGACCGGCAAGTCGCGCAGGTGTATCGGTCCGACGGCAGCGTGACGGTTATCGCGCCTGATAGTGCGCTCGACGGAGAGCGCATCCTGCCCGGCTTCTCCTGCGCGCTCAGCGAGCTGTTCGAGTAGTCGCGCCTGCGTGAGTTACGGACACGGGTGCGCATCAGCTCTGTTCGAACTCACGAATTGTAGCGCAGTGCCGCGAACCGGTCTGACGCTCTTGCCTACGTAATTCCGAGCGTCCCCCTACGCATTTACCGCGATCGCGCCGCGACTTGAAAATGCGATTGTGCGTCGTCGCATTTCACAGGCGAGGGGGATACATGGACACGAAGGCCGCGGTCGCTGTGCTCTTCTGCGTTACGTGCATGACGTCGTCGACAGGCGCCCAGGAGCTCGCGTCGACGCGCCGGGCGTTCGCTCGACCGATCGACACCGCGTTCGCGGCGCCGAGTGATCTGTTTCCTGAGGAGCCCGAAAGGTCGGGCGTGGGTGAGATGCTCGCAGCCGGCGCAGGTGCGGGGCTGGTCGGCATCGTCGGCGGTGCGTACGTCGGCGCGAGCCTCGAGCAGTGCGGTCCAGACGAATGGTTCTGCGGACTGGCCGGCGGAATCATCGGCGGTGCCGTCGGCAGTACGATCATGATCCCGGTGGGCGTGCACCTCGCGAGTCGCCGCCATTCGTCATTTGCCGCCAAGCTCGGCGTGTCCGCGGCGGTCATGGGTGTTACCGCTCTCCTCGCGTATCCGACGAGCGGTGTGTCGATCCTGGTGATGCCTCTGGGTCAGCTGATCGCGACGGTGAGCGTGGAGAACAATGCGTCGCGACGCGCCACCGCTGGTCATTGAGCATCGTTCTTAGGCCTACCAGGCGATTCCCCATGCTTCGCGGCGAAAATCCGAGCCGACCATCCGCGCCTTCGAGACGGGATGAATCACGATCACCGACGCGCCGCCAAAGGCCGCGCCCGGTGGTTGCTCCCGTACCGTGAGGCCGAGCGCCCGCAACGCGCTCCCCGAGTCGGCCAGCATTCCCGTCTCGACGCTCGCGCGCAATCCGTTCGCCTGAAGTCGCGGGGCCTCGACCGCCGTCTGCGGCTGCATGCCGAACAGCAACATGTTGTTCAGCACCTGCAGGACAGTCTGCGGCTGGCCATCGCCACCGGGTGACCCCAGCGCCATGTACGGCGAACCGTCCGGGTGCAGAACCATGATGGGATTGAGCGTGTGGAAGGGACGCTTTCCGGGCGCGATCACCTGTGGATGCGCCGGATCGAGGACGTACAGCGCGCCGCGGTTCTGCAGGGTGATGCCGGTACCCGGAACCATCCTGCCGCTGCCGAACGCGGCGAAGAGACTCTGGATGTACGAAACGACATTGCCATCCTTGTCGACGACGCAGAGGTAAACCGTGTCGCCGTCTCCCTCGCGGTTCAGGTAGCCATCGGGCAGGTCAGCCGTGCCCGCGCGGATCCGCGCGGCAATGTCCGCGGCGTATGACTTCGAGAGCAATCGATCGAGCGGCACCTGGACGAATGCAGGATCGGCCAGGTGCGCGTCGCGGTCGGTGTACGCGAACTGCGCGGCGCGCGTGAGCGTATTGAGATACTCCGTGCTGTTGTGACCCATCGCCTCGAGATCGAACTGCTCGGCGATGTTCAGGAGCTCGAGCGTCGTTGCACCCTGCGTCGGCGGCGCGAAGGCGAGTACACGGAGCCCATGGTACGTCGTCTCGATCGGCTCGCTCCACGTGGACGTGTGCTTCGCGAGATCCTCGGCAGTCAGCAGTCCGCCTTCCTTCTCCATGTACGCGACGATCTGCCTCGCGATGTCTCCCTTGTAGAACGCCGACGGTCCTTGCGTCGCGATGGCGCGCAGTGATTTTCCCAGATCCGGCTGACGCAGCATGGTGCCGACGTCCGGGATCGCGCCGCCGGGGAGGAACGTTCGGTTCAGCTCCGGGTCCGCGGAGAGCTTGCGACTGGACTCGCGGAAATCAGCGGCGAGACGCGGCGTCACCGGGAAGCCCTGCTCCGCGTAGCTGATCGCCGGCTCGAGCGCCTTCGACAACGGGATCGTGCCGAAGCGCTGCAGCGCGTCGGCCCACGCCTGCGATGCGCCTGGCACCGAGACGGACAGTATCCCCGAGCTCGGAACTTCTTTCAGATTTCGTGACGCGAAGAATGCCGGCGTCGCCTTGCTTCCAGCCCGGCCGGAACCGTTCAGCGCGTAGACCTTCTTCGTCTTCGCATCGTAGTAGATCATGAAGGCATCGCCGCCCGGTCCGTTCATGTGCGGACGCGTCACGGTGAGCACGGCGGCCATCGTGATGGCGGCGTCGATGGCGTTTCCACCGCGACGGAGTACGTCAGCGCCGGCAGCCGACGCCAGAGGATGATCGGACGAGACGGCGGCCTCGGAGCCCGAGGCCTGCGGCCGGCCCTGCGCGTCGAGTGTCATGTAGGGCAGCGCGACGATCGCCGCGGCGATTGCGAGGTGGCGGATGGGCTTCATCACGGAAGTGTAGTGTCCGCGCAGCGCGCGTCGCCAGCTATGCCCATGGGGCGGGGCGAGATCCGGACCTTACTCGCGCGGCATGATGATGCGCTCGGTTTCTGGTCCCTGGCAGCCCGAGCAGGGGGTTTGGTCGCCGCTCGGTTACGTTTCTACTCTGCGAGGAAAACACCAGCGCAGCGACTCTCGTCCCTCGATGGGAGTGCTCAACCGGCGTTTTCCTGGTGACGCCCTGCATGGATGGCGTCATGAGTACACTCGCACCAGAACGTTCGCAGGCCGCTCCTTCCCCTGCCCCGCAGCACGCGACGGAGCACACGGACGACAGCCACGGCACGTCGCGCGACTTGCGCCTGCGCTTCGCCTTCCTCGCCGAGACGAGCCGGCTGTTGGCCGGATCGCTCGACTTGCAGGCAACATTGACGACGACGGCCGGTGTCGCCCTGCCACACTTTGGTGCGTGGTGCATGGTGGACACCATCGACTCGGACGGAACTATTTGCCGCGTGGCAGTGATCCACCCCGACGGCGTCAAACAGAAAGTCGCGCGCGAATACTATGAAGCCAATCCGCCACACGAGAACGATCCGATCGGCGCGCCGAGGGTGATTCGCACCTCGGAGTCGGAGTTCATCGTCGTTCCTGCGAGCGACGCTATCGAAGCATTGGCCGATGACCGGCATCGCGCCTTGCTCCGCAACCTCGGAGCACAGTCGTTCCTGATCGTGCCGATGCGCGCACGGGGACGCATGCTTGGCGCGATCACCTTCGTGTCGGACGACCAGCGCGAGTACGACGACGCGGATCTCCTCCTCGCGGAGGACCTGGGCCGACGGTGCGCGATGGCAATCGACAACGCGCGCCTCTATGGCGAAGCGGAATCGGCACGCGCGCTCGCTGAAGCCAACGCCGCGCTCGCCGAGGCGGCGAGGGAAGAGGCCGCGTATGCCGCGGGCCGTGCTGATGCGCTGCGCCTCACGGCGGAAACCGCGCGCGAGGAGGCCGAGATCGCGAACAGGGCGAAAGCGTCGTTTCTCATGACGATGTCACATGAGTTCCGGACGCCCCTCGGCGCGGTGATCGGATTCGCCGGACTGCTCGCGGAGGGTGTATCGGGCAGTGTGAATGACGCGCAAAAGGTGCAACTACGGCGCATCGAAAACGCCAGCCGCCATCTCCTGGGCCTCATTGAAGAAATTCTGACGCTGTCGCAGACAAATGCCGGTCACGGCAAGGCGCGCCTGGCGCAGGTGGACCTCTGCGCGGTGCTCGCCGAAGCGGAGGCGCTTCTGAAGCCGACGGCACAAGCAAAGCGGTTAGTGCTCAGCCTGAACGTGCCAGACACCCCTGTCGTCGTCCGGACTGATGCAGGGAAATTCCGGCAGATTGTCTTCAACCTTGCGGGCAACGCGATCAAGTGCACGCGAGCGGGTTCCATCG
>JBOHTL010000297.1:0-3876 GCA_050733735.1 Gemmatimonadaceae bacterium | reverse complement strand
GCGAAGAGTAAGCTCCGTCGCGGGTTCTCGGACCGCCGGTTGGAGATCTTCGCGTCTCCGACCGGCGTTACGAGATCCAGAGCTTCGGAAGCTCCACTACCACGGTATAAGCTCCCATCGCTGCCATAGCGAGGGCAACGATGGCGCCGGTCGCCAGTAGCCAGCGGGAATGCCGGTAGTCGCCGACGATGGCGCGCTTGCGTGACGCGAACAGCATGGCGACGAGACCGAGGGGCAGCACCAGCGCGTTCAGCGCGCCAACCGCGATCAGAATCTTCACGGGACGGCCCACGACGAGAAATACGATCGTCGAGAGCACGATGAACGCGATGGTCACCGCGCGCCGGTTGCGCTCGATCGTCGCGCCGAGTGTCCGAAGAAACGACACGGAGGTATAGGCGGAGCCGACGACGGACGTGATCGCCGCCGCCCACATCACCATCCCGAACAAGCGATAGCCCACATCTCCTGCGGCGCGCCGGAAGACATCGGCAGGCGGATTGGTCGCGTCCAGCACGACGCCCTGCGACACCACGCCGAGTGCGCCAAGGAACAGGATGATGCGCATCAGCGAGGCCAGGCCGATCGCCAGCGCCGCGGAGCGGGTCACCGACGCGATCTCCGAGACGCCGGTGATGCCCGCGTCGATCAGGCGGTGCGCGCCCGCAAAGGTGATGTACCCGCCAACGGTGCCGCCGACGATGGTCACGATCGTGAGCACATCCGCAGACGCGGGGAGCACCGTGGATCGCAGCGCGTCTCCATACGGCGGCCGCGACGCGATCGCTACGTATAGAGCGAGACCGATCATCACGAGCCCCAGCGTCTGCGCAAATCGATCCATCGCGCGGCCGGCTTCCGGCACGATGAACAACGCGATTGCGACGGCAGCGCTCACCGCCGCGCCGATGCGGATGTCCAGGTCGACCAGCGCATTCAGCCCCAGGCCGGTGCCGCCGATGTTGCCGATGTTGAAGGCCAGCCCGCCCAGCGCAACGACCACCGCGAGCAGCCATCCCAGCCCTGGTGCGACCTGGTTGGCGACATCCTGCGCGCGCTGTCCCGCCACCGCAAGCACGCGCCAGATGTTGAGTTGCGCCACGAGATCCACGACGATGCTGACGAGGATCGCGAACGCGAAGCTCGCGCCCAGGCGCTGCGTAAAGACGGCTGTCTGCGTGAGAAACCCGGGCCCGATGGCGGACGTCGCCATCAGAAATGCGGCGCCGACAATGGTGGACCGCAGTGCTTTCCCGTTCATGGCGCGAATGATACCTTAGGCGACCCTATCCACCCGCATGGGTTTCGCGTCCACCGATGACGCAGTGGCCGCGATGAATTCCCCCCTACCCAACCGACAGCCGACCCCCTCGGTGTTCACGCCCCTGGGGACGGGTGACGCCTCCGGCGAACCGCCGGCCGGGAGTGAGCCGTCGCTGGAGCTGCGCGCCTCTCTGCTTCGGGACGAGGCGGAGCTGCAGCGCGAAGTCATCCTGTGGCAGCGGTGGGTGCGGTATATCGCCGCTGCGCTCGCGGGGGCGGCGATCGTGCTGACATCTGGCGCCGACGACCTGCCGGGGGTGCCGCTCACCGTCGTCGCCAGCTGCTATCTGCTGTGCGTCGCCGCCACCGCGTGGGGCGTGCAGCGGACACCGGCGACGACGCCCCGTCCCTGGCTGCCCGCCCTGCTGGTCACGGCCGACCTCGTGGCGATGGGCGCCGTCTTCCATCTCACCAACATCCAGCTCGTGAGCAATCGCTTCCTGATTCTCGCGACTCTCTCCGTGGCGCTCGCCGCGTTCTATTTCGGCTGGGGGTTGGGCGCCTATGCGGCGATGCTGTCGATCGCGATCTACGTGCTGATCGGCGCGGTTCTTCCGCCGTACATCCCGGGACCTGGCGTGATCAGCTTCGGGGCGAACATCACGTTGTTCGTCGTGACGGCGGGCGTGCTGACATACGCGTTCGGGCAGTTTCGCGCGCGGCTCGACCGGCTGCGGCTCTTCTGCAAGATCGTCGAGGAAGGAGACTTCTCGGGGACCCTCGACCTGACGACCGCGAAGTATCCCGACGATCTCACGCTGCTCGCGCGCAGCTTTCTCGCGATGCGCGACGGACTCGCGGAGCAAATCGGCACCGACGCGCTCACCGGATGCATGAACCGGCGCGCGCTGGAGACCCGTCTCAGGTCGGAATGGCGTCTGGCGAAGCGTCGCGCGAGCTCGCAGATCGCGCTTGCGGCGATCGACATCGATCATTTCAAGCAGATCAATGACACGCGCGGCCATCCCGTCGGCGACATCGTGCTGCAGCAGGTCGCGGGGATCATGAAAGCCACAGCCCGCGAAACCGATGCGGTCGCGCGCGTCGGCGGCGACGAGTTCGTCCTGCTGCTGACCGACACGGGCTGGCAGGGAGCCCTGACGTTCGCCGAACGCCTGCGGCGACGCGTGGACGACTTCACGTTCGGACCGCCCGGAACGCCGATGTCGATCACGGTTTCCATCGGCGTGGCGCTGGCCAAAGGCACGGATCCCATTACCCCAGAAGAGCTTCTGCGGGAAGCAGATCGCGCGTTGTACAAGGCCAAGCAGCAGGGCCGCAACCGCGTATATGCCTGACGCCCTCGGCGCATGCCGTTTCTCAGGGTAGCTTCATAGCGTGACTGTCATGGCGAGATCGCTGATTTCAGCGAGCGACCTGGACGACGCCGCGAGTACGCTCGACGGCGTCGCCGTGCGCACTCCTCTGCTCCCCGCGCCATATCTCGGCGACGGCGTGTACCTCAAGCCCGAGATGCTGCAGCGCGGTGGTGCCTTCAAATTGCGCGGCGCGTACAACTTCCTGTCGCGGATCGACCCGGCGTCGCGCGCGCGTGGCGTCGTGGCGCCGTCGTCGGGAAATCACGCGCAGGCGGTCGCGCTGGCCGCGCGACTGCTCGGTGCTCCAGCGATCGTCGTCATGCCGACGACGGTCACCGCCGCCAAACGTGGCGGGGCGGAGCGTCTTGGCGCGCGGATCGAGCTGGCGGGGACCACGACCGCGGACCGGATGGCGCGCGCGCTGGAAATCGTCGCCGAGGAGGGAGCGACGCTCGTTCCTCCGTACGACGATCCCCACATCATCGCGGGGCAGGGAACCATCGGGCTCGAGATCGCCGATGATCTGCCCGACGTCGCGACCGTTCTCGTGCCCGTGGGCGGCGGAGGTCTCAGCGCCGGCGTCGCAACCGCGATCAAGCTGCGGCGTCCCAAGGCCCGTGTCATCGGAGTGGAACCGGTCGGCGCGCCGAAGTTGTCGCGCGCGAGGGACGCCGGGAGACCAGTGAAGCTCGACCGCACGCACAGCATCGCGGACGGGCTCCTCGCGGTCGAAATCGGGAACCTCACGTTCGAACATCACGCACGCTACATCGACGATGTGGTCCTGGTCGACGATGCCGCCATGAAGCGCGCGGTACGGCTGCTGCTGGATCGCGCCAAGCTGGTCGCGGAGCCCAGCGGAGCGATCACGGCCGCGGCGTTGATGGAAGGCAGGATTCGCGTGTCAGGTCCCACCGTCGCCGTGCTGAGCGGCGGCAATATCGAGTGGTCGGGTCTCGCCGCGCTGGTCGAATAAGCACGCAGGCGAATAGGCGAACAGGCGGTCAGGCGAGGGTCGGAGGGAAGGCGTGGGGGCATCTCCGCAGGCACATGTAGTCGTCGCTGATGGCGACCCGCGACAGTCGCGCGTGCTCTCGTGGCTCCTGCGAGAGCGAGGCTACGACGTGTCCGCCGTTCCTCCGGGTGACACCCTGTTCGAGCACCTGCGCACGCGACGGGCGGATCTCATCGTCCTCGACGGCAACGGCTCCACGCGCGACACCCTGCGCAAGCT
>JBOHTL010000296.1:0-2799 GCA_050733735.1 Gemmatimonadaceae bacterium | reverse complement strand
CATGAGTCCCGAGCAGGCGCTGGGAAAGCCGCTCGACGCGCGCAGCGATCTGTATTCCCTCGGCGCGACGGCGTTTTTCGCGTTCTCCGGGAGATTTCCGTTCGAGGGAACGAGCGCGACGGAAGTGCTGGCCAAGCAGGTCACGGAGGAGCCACCGAAGCTGACATCGCTCGGCCTCACCGTGCCGCGCAAGCTGGCGCTGCTGGTCGATCGCTGCCTCACCAAGGATCCCGCACAGCGTCCCGCCAGCGCGCAGGCACTCGCGGAGCATATTGGCGTAGCGCTCGAGCAGCGCCGCGAGCTGCCGGCGGCCCTGCGCGCGTTCGTCAAACGCTACGGCCGTCTGAATGGTGGCGGCACAATGCTTGTCTGTTTCGGCCTGCTGCCGGCATCCATCGCCGTTTCACAGTACTTCGGCGTCGCGGGAGGATTCACGGCATTCGTGTTGGGGCTGACCGCAGCGCCGCTGGCGTATCTAACCTGGGCAGCCCGCCGTCTCACCCGACTCGGATTCGCGCATCGCGACATTGGACCGGCTTTCGCGGCGGAAATCGAGCAGGCACGTGAGGAACTGTCAGTCGAACGACGTCGGGGCGAATCGACCGCGGAGAAACTGGCGCGCTGGACCGCCAAGATCTCCGGGATCGCGGGTATCGCGGGAATGGTGGTCGGCTTGTTAGGAGCGATTCTCCCAGTCTCCCGCACTGCGTTTCTACTCGCGGTCGAAGGCGTGCCGTTCGCGGCGATAGCGCTCGGCATTTCGGCATTCTCGGCACTGCTCTTCCTCACGCTGCGCCAGCGCCATCAGGACGTCGAGACCGAGTTCTGGAGCAAGGTATGGAAAAGCCGCATCGGCAGGGTCGCCTTCTCCATCGCACGCACACTGGTTCCCGCCGGCGATCGGACGGCGGCCATGACGCATCGCGCGACCGAGCTGTCGCTCGGGATGGCCGCGGAGGAACTGTACGAGAGTCTCCCCCGCGACACCCGTCGCGCGCTCGGCGAGCTGCCGCCGCTGCTGCGGCGCCTTCAGGACGACGCGCAAGCCCTACGGAAGCGGCACGAGGACATGCAGGAAGCGCTGTCCGTCGTGGGCACGTCCGAATCGTCACCGGAGTATCAGGAGCTCTGCGCGCTTCGCGACGAGACGCAGGCGAAGCTGTCGGAAGCAGTTGGTTCTCTCGAGACCATCCGACTCAACCTGCTTCGTCTGCACGCCGGATCCGCGAGCGTCGAGAGCGTGACGACGCACCTCGGCATTGCCGCCGAGGTCTCCGAGCAGGTGGAGCGACTGATCCAGGCGCACGCGGACGTGGAGCGGCACCTGAGCTTCCCGAGACCGTCGGTCGCGACGCCGGCCTGACGTTTCAGGGCTTCAGAGTGTCAGCACGCCGCTGCCTGAAACGCTGAAACCTTGAAACTCTCAAACGTTTTTGATCTCCTTCGTCTTCGCCTGCACCCGCCTGATGTATGACTCGATCGAGTCGTCCGCGCGCGGGTCGGGAAGCACGAAGTCCGGATTGTCCGGCCGAGAGCTCTCGAGTGTATTCGTGAACGAGTCGCTGCCGCGTTCACGCGCCGCGGCCTCGAACGCCTCGACGGCGTCGAGCAGGTCGAGGAGCTGCTCCGAGGTCGCCCAATCGGCGACATCGAGTCCGCGCTGCAGCAGCCTGGCCAGGGCCATGTTGTTGGTGCGTTCTTCGTCGGCCCCCGTCGGGCCATCGGTCCTGTCATCCGGTCTCATCGGTGATTCCACGTTTCCTCCAACGCTGTGCGCATGATCACGTCAAATCCGATGCCGATGAGGGCGCGGAACTGCCCTGTCACCATCCGACCCTCGCAATCGTAGGGCTCTCACATGTATGGTACAGGCGTGCGAAACGCGCTTCTCCCCGTTCTCGCGGCCGCTGCTCTGTTGGTCGGCGCCCGCGTTTCAAACCCCGCGGCCGCATGCACTTCCCGGCATGCGGACTCGGCGTGTGTCCGCGGCCTGACGGCTGAGGAGTCGGCGGCCCTCGCGCGAGCCATCGCGCGGCTGGACTCCGCGGATAAAACCGAGTGCCGGGCGCTCGCGTCGTTCATTCGCGATCACGAGGGAGAGGCGCGCATGCTTCCGTACCCGATCGCCACGCCGTACGGCGCCGCCACGGGAGACGCGCACGTGGTCGAGGATCCGACGGGTACTGGCCGGGTGCACGTGGCCGACTCGGTGCTCACACGCGAGGGCGCGCTCGCGCGTCCCATGGACGCCAAGGTGCGCACCCTCGTGCACGACTTCGCGCACCTCGCGCTCGATTTACCGCAGTTCACTTTCCATCTCACTTCGGACGCCGCCGACGACGCGCTCGCGCGCTGTCTCGAGCGCTGACCAGGAGCCATACGTCGTGAACAGTCGTACGCCGCGCAACGCGGCCGCCGCCGCTGTGCTCACCGTCCTCGCCGCATTCGCGCCCCTCCGTGCACAGACGTCGTCGCCGCCGCCCGCCGATTCGCTGGGCGCTCTCGCCGCCGTCGACAAGATGTTCGAAGGAATGCGGACGGCCGATAGCGCCATGGTGCGGGCGGTGATGGCCAAGGGTGCTCGCTTCGCGATGGTCGATCCGCGCAGCACTCCGCCGGCGATTCGGTTCGACACCGTCGGCGGCTGGATCGCGGCCATCGCCACGTCGAACCGCCGCTGGGACGAGCAGATCTACGACGTCCAGGTGCGCGTCGACGGCAACATCGCGCAGGTGTGGGCGCCGTACACCTTCTATCTCGACAAGCAGGTGCGGCACTGCGGCGTGAACGCGATCGATC
>JBOHTL010000295.1:0-1946 GCA_050733735.1 Gemmatimonadaceae bacterium | reverse complement strand
AGCTGACCGACGACATCGCGCGCAATCTTCTCGAATTCCTCCTGACTGCGCGGCGCCTGAAAGCCGGGCTGCTGCTGCAGCTGCAGGATGCGCTCCTGGACATCGTACTGCGTGATCGGATGCACGCCGACGACGGCAACGATGCGGTCGAGCGCGACAATGGTGTCGTTGATCGGAGCGCCTGGCACGGGAGTGGGCAGCTGCTGCGCGCCAAGGCTGGCCGCCGCCGCGACCAGCAGAATGATCGAACACTTCATCCCCTTCATACCCACGCTCCCGCGACAAGGTCCTGCTTATGGACGTTTCGCTCCCGTCGTGTCCGGCCGCGCCCCGCTCCCTCCCTGGGGCGGCTGTTGCCCGCCCGGGAGCGGCACCTGCGTCGGCGGCTGGGACGCCGAGCGCGCCGAATCCGCGGACGCCCGAAGACGACGAGCGCGCTCGACGGCGCGGTCCACTCCGGCCGGGTACGTGCGCGAATCGTACTTCGACGCCAGGACCGCCTGAATCGGCGGAGGCACCGAGATCGGCTGCGCCTGGCCCGCCATGATGCGATCCATGAACGCCGCGACGCGCGACGCTGCGAGCCGCTCGCGCTCCGGCACCGAACGCGCGCTGTCCGCGAGCGCCGCGGGCGTGATGCCGATCTGCTCCTGCATCTGCGTGATCGCCGACGTCACCTCGTCCCGCAGCTGCGTCGTCTCCTCCGGCGTGAGCTTCACGCCGGCGCTGTCGGCCTTCTGCAGCATGACTTCATTCCGCGCCACGCTCTTCACGAATTGCTCCACCAGCGAGTCCGGCGCCTGCGCCATCTGCTCGGCAAGCCGCATCTGCGGCGAATACGACTCGATCCACATCACGAGACGTCCCGCGTCGAGACTGCCGCCTTCGAACGTCGCGAGCACGTCGTCGTCGTCACGATGTTCGGCGAGATCGCGTGCCGCGGCTTTCGCCAAACCCGCTGCGCCGGACTTGACCTCGATGCCCGCATCCTGATCCAGCTTCGCGACGTACGTGCTCTCGGCCTGCCGGACGGACGTCTGGGAGAAAGCGCGATCGAACTCTTCTTTCGCCGTGCCCGTGTACGTCGGACGCTGCACGATATGGTAGCCATGGCTGGTCTCGACGAGCGAGATCTCACCCGGACGGAGCGCCGCCACCCCATTGTAGAACGCTTCGATCATGTCCCCTTTCCGGAACGCGCCGAGGTCACCGCCGCGCTCACGCGTGCCATCGCTGCCATAGCGTCTCGCCATTTCGGCAAAGTTGCCGGTCGTGGTCCGCGAGCGAACGCCCTCGGCCACGCGCCGCACGGAATCCTTCTGCTGCTGCGTGGCGCCACCCGGCACCTGGAAGAGGATGTGGCGCGCGACGAGGAGACCGCCCGTCGCCTGGCTGTAATGCGACTCGCTTGCCGAGTCGGCCTTGAACGTGCCCGCCACGCTTTCCATGAAGCGACGCAGCCGGATCTGCGCGGACACGCCTTCCGTCGCCTCATCGATCACCTGCGGATCCTTCAGGGAATCGCCGCGTGCCGCGGCCACGCCCAGGAGCTGATAATTGGTCCACAGCTCCGCGATGAGCATCGCCACGTCGCGGTTCACGTTGATCTGCAAGGCGGAGTTGCCCATCAGGTCCGACAGCCGGTCGACGGAGAGCTCCTGGCCCTCGGCTTTGCCGACGACGTCGGTATGGGCAGTGAGCGCTTCGCGAAGATTGTCACAGCCGGCGATGCCAAGCATCGAACCGGTCAGAAGCGCGAGGCGAGCGAGGCGGGAGAACGAGCGAGTTGTCATACAGTGAAAAGTGCTCCGAAATGGCATACCTTCGTCAGCTTGCCGCGGGAGCAAGCGTTGTCAGTGCGCGAACGAGACCGTCGAGAATGGGAACGCCGCCGAGCCGCGTGAGCTTCAGCGACAGGGGGTGCGCCCGGCGGACTTCCGCCTGGA
>JBOHTL010000294.1:0-7816 GCA_050733735.1 Gemmatimonadaceae bacterium | reverse complement strand
GCCCGCATACCTGGATCATGGTTCAGACAAGCACGGTGGATTACTCGGAGGACGTCGGGCGATGTGCGGACTCTGTCGTTGGACGATGATCCCGATCGCGTTCTCGTCGTCGCTGTGGACCACGCTGGCAACGCCAGCTCTCCCGCGGAATACCGCGCGGGCCCGTAACAGCTTGTTGCCTCTTGCGAAGCCTTGACGCCACGACAGTCGCTCGGGCATCCTCGATCATGCCCCTGAACGTCCAGTCTGTGGCTGCTGCGCTGGCTATTATTGGCGCGACAGAGCTCCACGCGCAGCGGCGGACGTACGCGAATCCCATCGACGTCGACTACCGCTACAACTTCGAGCAGAAGAACCAGGGGATCTCCTACCGGTCGGGCGCGGATCCGGTCATCGTGGTTCACAAGGGCGAGTACTACCTCTTCTCGACGATCGCCGACGGCTACTGGCATTCGCGCGACCTCGGCACCTGGCGTCACGTCACGCCCACGCGGTGGCCGCTCCTCGATGTCGTCGCCCCCGGGGTGCTGTCGGTCCGCGACACGATCTACCTGCTGCCGAGCACGACGCGACCGATTCCCATCCTGATGCTCGCGGAACCGGCGTCAGGGAAAGTAGAGTTCTATAATCGTCTGCTCCCCTGGCTTCCCATGGCGCGCGACCGCGAAGGCGCCGAGCTGGCGAAGCCGGATTCGGTGCAGCCGGGGCCATGGGACCCGCAGTTCTTCCATGATCCCGACACGGAGCGATGGTTCCTCTACTGGAACTCGTCGAACGCGTATCCGCTGCATGGCATAGAGCTCGACAAGGCGAAGAAGCTCGCCTACAAGGAAGGCGCGACGCCTCGCTGGCTCTTCGGTCTGGAGCCCGAGAAGCACGGGTGGGAACGCTTCGGACAGAACCATCGCGACACCACGATCACGCCCTTCATCGAAGGCGCGTGGATGACCAAGCATGGCGGCCGTTATTACCTGCAATACGGTGCGCCGGGGACCGAGTACAACGTCTATGCGACCGGTACGTACATCGCCGACAACCCGCTGGGGCCCTTCACGTACGCGCCGTACAATCCTGTCGGCTACAAGCCGGGCGGGTTCGTCACCGGCGCCGGACATGGAAACACCTTTCAGGACGTGCACGGCAACTGGTGGAACACGGGAACGCCTTGGGTCGCGGTGAACTGGAACTTCGAGCGCCGCATCGGGCTCTTCCCCGCCGGGTTCGATGCCGATGGCCAGATGTGGGTGAACACTCGCTTCGCCGACTTCCCTCACTGGCTGCCGACGAAGCAAGCGAGAACCCGGGACGAGCTCTTCACGGGATGGATGCTGCTGTCATACGGTCGAGACGTCGACGCGTCTTCGACACGCGATTCGTTCCCGGCGCGCAACGTCACTGACGAAAACCCCCGGACGTTCTGGGTTGCTGCGCAGAACAGTCCCGGTGAGTCGCTCACGATCGATCTTGGGCGCGTCTTCGACGTCAACGCGATCCAGGTGAACTACACCGATTTCAAGTCCGGCCTATACGGCACCGATTCGACCGTGTACACGTCATTTCGGCTGGCGGCGTCCGTGGACGGACGACAATGGACGACCGTGGCGGATCTGTCGCGCGAGCCGCGGCGCGACCGGCCGAACGCGTACATCGAGCTCGAACAACAGGTTCGCGCGCGGTACGTACGCTACGAGCATCTGCATGTGGGCGCCGCGCATCTTGCCATCAGCGACATTCGCGTCTTCGGCACTGGCACCGGCCACCCGCCCGCGACACCGCGAGGCCTCAGCGCGGTTCGCGACCGCGACGAGCGCAACGCCGACATCGCCTGGCGTGCCGTCCCCAATGTGGTCGGTTACAACGTTCGCTGGGGAACTGCGCCGAACAAGCTGTACCAGACGTACCAGCGTTTCGCCGATCAGGGGAACACGCTCGAGCTGCGCGCGCTCACCGTCGGGCAGTCGTACTGGGTTGCCATCGAAAGCTTCGACCAGAATGGCGTCTCTCCCCTCAGTCCCGCTGTGCAGATCGCACCTTCACGCTAGGCATCTCGAGCGCGGCTAATCCGCTGTTAATGATCTCGTAATACTGCGGCGGAATCGCGTGGTTAGAATGCCGCCATGCGCTGGAACGTGCAGGCTGCCGTCGCGGCGCTCGTCACCGTCTGGGTGACTGGCGGCTGCGCCGCGAGGCGACTGGAGCGCGAGAATGCACTGGCACTCGCGGCCGCGGATAGACGCATTCTCGACGGCTGCTATGACTGCCTGCTCGAGGCACGTTCCATCTACGAACGCCTCGGAACGTCGAGGTACGTGAACCGCGACACGGTCGCGTTGCGTGCGTTCGAGGCGACGTTGTTGCTCGCACTGCGCGAGAAAGAGCTGCAGCTCGACTGGCGAACGAATCTGGAGCGGGCGCGCCAAACCGCGCCCAGACTACCGGCCTCGATGAACGCGCTGCGGTTGCTCGCTATCGCGGATGCGGTGTTGCCCGACGGCACCGGGCGCATGAACGATTGGGCATCGACCATCCACCGGGAGCGTGCCCCGACACCCGACGTGCCCGATGACATCGCGTGGCTGGCGATGGCGCCGATACGACCGGCTGTGCGCGACTACCTGGCACTCGCGCTCGACTGCTCCTATGACGGGCGCGTGCTCGCGCCGAGAGCGCAACCGGGACCGCCGCACCGCCGGCCCGTGCTTCCGCCCGACGCTTCGCCGCTCATCATCTACCGCACCGGCATCTGCATGGGCGCGGATACCAACATGCTGGCGGCCGTCCGTGCCCTCGTTCCGCAGTTTCATGAAGCCGCATACTTCGCGGGATCGACAGCCGCGTTCCGCGCGAAAGCGGATGGTGGTTCACGCGCGGCTGTCCTTCTCCAGACGGCATACCGCAGGTTTCCTCGCGCCCCTGGCGTGACGTACGTGTCCGGATGGCTCGCCATGAATCTGGCCGAGTGCACGACCGCGCTTCGTTACTATGACGAGACCCTCGCGATCGATCCCGAGCACGAGCTCGCGCTCCTGAACGGCACGGTGTGCCTTTCGCGTCTCCGTCACGATTCGGCGGCCATCTCACGGGCCACGCGACTCATCGCGCTCGAAAGCTCGAGCACGCAGCCCGCGTACTACTGGCGCGCGGTGAGCTGGTTGCGACTCAGGAATCTTCCCGCGGCGCGTGCCGACATCGAACGCGCCAAGGCGCTCGAGCGCGAGCCCAACGCGCTCACCATGGCGGGGGTCATCGAGAACGAGCAGAACGAGTTGACGATCGCGGAGAGTGACCTCCGCGAAGCACTGGCGCTTCCGCGCGGTCATCAGAACTGCACTGCCGCGTGGACACTGGGTCTCGTTCTCGCCCGACAGGATCGCGCGAGTGACGCGGCGTCGATGCTCGAAACCGCCATGGATTGTTTCGATATGCGAGTCGCCTTTGCCCGCGCGTCGATAGCGCGGCTTCAGGCGAAACCGCCGTCGGATCGCGATTATGCCGCACGAAGGCTCGCCGCGCTGGAGGTGGACAGCACGGATCAGCGGACCCGGTATTACGCCGCCGCCTTCAACGCGGCGGGTAATCGCGCCAACGCGGGCAATCTCCCGCGTGCGATGGAGCTCCTCGCGATCGCGGAGCGCGACGCGAAGCTCCTCGATCCCGTGGCAAAGCTGCGTGATGCGATCGGTCGCGCGATGGCACGGGCGCGTCGCTAGCCAGGCGCATCTGCCCGAAACCGCGTTTCGACGGCGACGTAGTGCACCACACAACCAGACTCAGAGGAACCCTGATGCGGGTGAAATCGCTGCTCATTGGACTCGTCGTCGCGTGTGTCATCGTTCCGCAGGCTGCCGCGCAGCAATCCTCGGAGGAACGGGCGGTACGTCAGGTGATCACCACGTACTTCCGGGGTCACGCCACCGGAATCGCCGATACCATGCGCGCGCCATTCCTTCCCACGGCGCATATCGAAGGAATCCGGAACGGCACGTTCACGTCCTGGACGGTGGATCGCTATGTCGGCGGATTCCGCGGACAGCCGGCGGCCGATGAAGCATCGCGCGTCCGCACGATCGATGAGGTCGACATCAGCGGCACTGCCGCCATGGTCAAGGCCACGCTCAGGCACGGCGCGACCACGTTCACTGACTACTTCGTGCTGTTGAAGGTCGATGGGCAGTGGAAGATCGCGAACAAGGTTTACCACGCACGCCGATAAACACGATCAGCGGCGACGCTGCAATCGACTTAGGACAATCGTGTGTCCAATAGTGGATACACTCATCGGTTGGCGGGATATCCGGCTGTAAGTGAACCCCACATGTGACAATCACTTAACGATCCGATGGTGAGTGGCAGCCGTGATGCGTGACCCGCGGCACGTATTCACCTCGGAGGCGTTATGTCGCCCTCACCACGTGCACTTCGTGTCATCGCAGCCCTCACACTGGCGATGACGCCGGTGCTGGCTGCCGGTGGCCAGTCCTCGGTCGCAGTCAGTCCGTTCGTGTCGTACGTCCCCAGCGCCGCGACGAACCCGCTCGCCGGATTCGCCCTGACCTTCGGCGGCACCACCGGTCTCGCGTTGCGAAGCAGCGCAGAGATCTCCATCTCGAACCCACGGGTCGACAGCGCGGCCGGTATGACCGGCGGCTACCGTCCCTGGGGCGCCGATGCCGACGCGATGCTCTTCCTCGGCGGACTCGGAGGCGGCGCGACGGTGTTCAGCCGCGCTCTGGCGCCATATGTGTTCGCCGGAATCGGGCTCACCGGAGGCGACAGCGCCGGCACCAATGTCGTGAATCATGGATGGAGCTACGGACTTGGCGCGACGATCCCGCTCGGCCTGCACGCCGACGTCTTCGGAGAGGCGCGCTGGCGCATGAACGAGTACGTGCTCCCTACGTCGCAAGGCGCGCCGGATTCGAAGAGCGAGATGCGATTCGGGCTGGCCTTTCATGTCGGTGGTGGCGGCTCGGGCGTCGCACCCCGGCCGCGTCGCCGTCACCGCATGGCCGAACAGGATGACGATGTCGAGTACGTCGTGACGCCCGCACCGGCGCCTGCGCCGCAGGTCGTGGTCGTGGAGCAGCAAGCCGCGCCCGAACCGGTGATCATCGTGCAGGAGCAGCCGGCGCCCGAGCCGATCGTGATCGTACAGCAGCAGCCTTCAGAACCGGTGATCGTCACGACGGAGGAGCAGGCGCCGACGATTCTTCACCCGAGAGGTCGCGCGCGTCGCACGACCGTGACGACGGTGACACCGGCGCAGCCACGGGTCGTGGCGCCCGGACGCTCGCGTCCTCCGTCACGGGTGATTCGGGGCTCGTCGCGCGCCAGGGCGAAGCAGGTCCAGGTGCAGGTTCAGTCGCAGTCCCAGCGCAGTAAGCGCGCGCGTCAGGGTTCGGTTGCCGCGACTCGCACGACAGTCACGAAATCCACGACGACCGTGAGGACCGCGACGCCGAGAGTGCAGGCGAAGACCAAGGCACAGACTCAGATCCGCAAGCGGACCAGGTCGACGACGACGTCGACCCGCACGCGGCGAGATCCGGAGCAGCAGTAGTCCCGGCGCGGGCGGCGTCGGGCGCGAGTCGTGGTTATTGTATGCAGTCATGGCCACGGAAACCCTCGCGCAGGCGCCGCCCGCCACGGAGCCGTACTACCTCGCCGCTGGCGACGAGGTGCAGGTCTTCGAGCACTGTCATGCCCGCAACCTCCCCGTTCTCATCAAGGGTCCGACTGGCTGCGGGAAGACACGATTCGTCGAGCACATGGCGTGGCGGCTCGAGCGTCCCCTGGTCACCGTGTCATGTCACGACGATCTCACCAGCAGCGATCTCACGGGTCGGTGGATCGTGAAGGGCGACGAGACGCGCTGGGTGGACGGTCCACTGGCCGCAGCCGTTCGCATCGGCGCGATCTGCTATCTCGACGAGATCGTCGAAGCGCGCCAGGACACGATCGTCGTCATCCATCCGCTCGCGGACGATCGCCGCATTCTCTCGCTCGAGCGCAAGGGCGAGCTGTTGCACGCCGCGGAGGGCTTCCAGCTCGTGATGTCGTTCAACCCTCAGCACCAGCACGCCATGAAGCAGCTCAAGCCAAGCACGCGGCAGCGCTTCGTGACGATCACCTTCGACTACCCGAGGCCCGCCGCGGAAGCCACAATCGTCGTCACTGAAACGGGGGTCGATCGCAAGACCGCGGACAAGCTCGTTGCGCTCGCGACCAAGGTCCGCCGGCTGCGCGACGAGGGACTCGGCGAAGGACCCGGCACGCGAACCATCGTGTCGGCGGCGCGGCTCATCGTCGCCGGCACGAAGCCTCACGCCGCCGCACGCTCGGCGATGGCGGAGCCGTTGACCGAGGACGCCGAACTGCTCGGTGCCATCGACGAGTTGATCGACGCAGAGGTGTAGCTGTGCGCAAGAGGCGGGTCGAGCTTGTCACCGTACGCCGGCGTCTCGAGTTGCTCCTCAAGGCGCATTATGGACGCGATTTCGTCATCGTGGCGGACCATACGCCGCCGGTCAAATGGTGGGAACGTTTCTTCTCCGATGTTCGCTCGCCGGCACGCTCCCGGGAGCCCGTCGCGTTCGTGGATGTCGATCGCATCGTTCTGCCGTCGCGGCTGACCGAGTCGACTGAAGCATCGACCGCGGGAGACCGCTATCGGCTGCTCGGCATGGCCGCGGCGGAGCGAATCGTTCGTGGCTCGCTGCACGCGCATTCGCGGGCAGCGACGCCGCTCGAGCGTGAGCTCTTCTGGGTGCGCGAGGCGGTTCATGTCGACGCCTCGATCGTACGGCGCGTGCCGCGTCTCACGGCCGCAATCGAGCGCGCGCGCCGGCGTTTGATCGCGTCACGACCCAAAATGTCCGCGCTCACCCCGCGCGAGCGCGAGCTCGAACTGCTGATACAGCGGGCGCTGCGCACCGATCCCTCGACCGTTCCATCTGAGTTCGATGGTGGCAGCTCCGCCGATGACTCGCTCGCCTGGGCTCGTGCCCGCGCAGATTCGATGGCGTCTTTGCCATACGGCTTCGGCGGCACGGCGCCAGTCGGCCACTGGGGCATTGCGCCGCGTGATCCGGTGACGCATCCGGATCCCAACCCCATGATGCTGCCGAGCAACATGATGATGGGCTCTGTGCAATCGACGACTCCCGGCGACGAAGGCTCCGCCGATGAGCAGAGCGCGGATCCCGAAGGCGCGTCGCCATCGGACTCGATCTCGGACGAAGGCCGCCAAAGCGGCATGACCGCCGGTGTCGGGGATACGTACGACAGCAATCGCCGCTACCCGCGCCGCGGCGGAACGCCTCACCGGTATGCCGAGTGGGATGGAGATAGACATCGGTACGTGCCTGACGGAGTCACCGTGTGGACGGACGTTGCACCGTCCGCGACCGACGGGGGCGAGACGCTCACCGAAAGCGCCATGATCGCGCGCCGGCTGCGCAGCCAGTTCGAGCAGCTCCGCGTGCAGCGTTTCACCAGCCGGCGCCAATTCAGTGGCGACGCGCTCGACTTCGCGGCGCTGACCGACATGCTGGTCGATCTGCGCATGGGACGCACCCCGGACGAGCGAGTATATGAACGTGCGCATACCAACCGTCGCGCGCTCGCGATCGGGGTTCTCGTGGATATCAGCGGCTCGACGGGCAATCAGCTGGAGGACGGCGCGCGGATCATCGATCTCGAGAAGCAGGCGCTGTTCATGGCGCACGATGCGCTCGAGGCGGTCGGCGACCCGTACGCGATGTTCGCCTTCGCCGGACTCGGCGCGCACGACGTGCAGGTGTGGTCGCTCAAGAAC
>JBOHTL010000293.1:0-5016 GCA_050733735.1 Gemmatimonadaceae bacterium | reverse complement strand
GAGCTGCTGCATCCGATCGAGATAGCGGCGCGCGGCGGCTGGTAGGTCCTCGATCCTCCGCGCGTTCACCGTCGTGGTCTTCCACCCAGGCAACCGTTCGTACTTCGGGACCGCGCCTTCCAATGCCGTCAGATCCGCCGGGAACTCCTCATGCAGCTCGCCATCGATCTCGTAGCCGGAACACAGGGCGATCTCGTCGAAGGTGTCGAGCACGTCGAGCTTCGTGACCGCCAGATCGGTCAGTCCATTGATGCGGGCCGCGTACCGCACGACGACCGCGTCGAACCATCCGCACCGCCTCGGACGCCCGGTGGTCGCGCCAAACTCGTTGCCGAGCTTCCGGGTCCGTTCGCCAAGCTCGCCTTCCATTTCGGTCGGCAGCGGCCCGCCGCCGACGCGCGTCGTGTAGGCCTTCACTACGCCGAGTACGGCATCCAGCTCCATGGGCGCGATTCCCGCGCCGATGGCGGCGCCGCCCGCCGTGGTGTTGCTCGAAGTGACGTACGGATACGTGCCGTGATCGATGTCCAACAGCGAGCCCTGCGCGCCCTCCAGGAGCACCGCTGCGCGGCTCCGGATCGCGCGATGGATCATGAGGCCGACGTCTTCGGCGAGGGGCAGCAGCCGCTGCGCGAGTTTGTCGAGCAGCTCCAGCGTCTGCCCCACGCTGACGACCTTCTTGCTCCCGAAGCGTTGCAGCTGGGCGACGGCATGCTCCGCGCCCTGCGTGACCAGCTTCTCGAGTCGGTCGCGGTTGCGCAGGTCGAGCACGCGCACGCCACGACGCGCGTTCTTGTCCTCGTACGCGGGGCCGATGCCGCGTCCCGTGGTGCCGATCTCCCTGCTTGCGTGCGATTCGGCGTCGACGAGCTTGTGGTACGGGAGCACGAGGTGCGCGCGGTCGCTGACGTACAGACGCCCCTCGACGTCGATGCCGTCCTTGACGAGCCCGTCGATCTCGTCGAAGAGCGTGTCCGGGTCGAGAACTACTCCGTTGCCGATCGCGCAGCGCACGCCTTCGTGGAGAATCCCGCTCGGGATCTGGTGCAGGACGAAGGTGGAGTCGCCGAGATCGACCGTGTGCCCGGCGTTCGCTCCGCCCTGGTATCGCACCACCCAGGCGGCCCGCTCGGCGAGTACGTCCACGAGCTTGCCCTTCCCCTCGTCACCCCACTGAGAACCGACGACGACGACCGTGCGTCGCGACTCATCGAACATGTGGCTCCTGCTCCCTGGTCCACCGAGCAAAAAAAATACGCCCCGGCGAGGCGCTCGGGGCGTTGAGTCAATCTATCTTCGCGGATTCGGCAGTCAATCCGCGCGATCCACGCCGATCGGGCTGGGTCCGAACGTCGGACACGCGGATCACGCGGATTGAGCGGATTTGCGCGGATAGGAAAATGAAATGATGGTGGTGATCCGACGCGTTTGACGATCGTGGCGCATGGGCAAACTTCTCGAGGAGACGCTCACGCGATCCATCATTGGTGCGTTTTACGAGGTCTATAACAACCTTGGATTTGGCTTTCTGGAGCACTTGTACGTGCTGGCTTTGGAACAGGAACTGATTGCGCGGGGCCACAAGGTCTCGCGCCAGGTCAGCGTGCCGGTGTTCTACAAGGCTCGACTCCTGGGGTCGCAGCGTCTCGACATGATTGTCGACGACAAGATCATCATCGAGATCAAGTCAACATTTGACCTGCACCCTGCCGCCCACCGCCAGCTTCGCAGCTACCTGCAGGGCACGAAGCTCCAACTTGGGTTTCTCCTGCACTTTGGCCCGGAAGCCAAGTCCTATCGGATCATCTGCACTAATAAGTGATTCATCTGCGCGAATCCGTCGAATCCGCGTGATCCGCGCCTCCCACGTTCCGAGGGACCCGATGGATTCGGCGCGTCGAACTCAGAGGGCCGCGGCCCAGAGCAGCCAGACGGCAATGATCAACCCCGCCGCGACCTTCATGGCTGAAGCGACAGCACGACCGATCAAGGCTCCCGTCGCGACGCGCGTGGACGCCTGAGCGCCGCTGCCTCGCGAGTACTCCGCGACGAGCGCACCGATGAAAGCGCCGGCAAAGGCGCCGATGATCGAGCCGATGATCGGCACCGGCACGCCCATGATGGCGCCGACCGTGCCGCCGATGATCGCGCCCCAGCTCGCGCGTCGGGATCCGCCGTACTTCTTCGCGTACTGACCCGCGAGCGTGAACTCGAAGATCTCCGCGACGACGGCGATGATCGTGACGGCGATGAGCGTGAACCACGAGATGCTGCCGGGCACCAGAAGCGAATAGCCGACGCCCGCGGCCAGCATCACCCACGTCCCCGGCAGCCCGAGGGGAATGATGAACAGAGACAACAGCATGATCGCCGCGAGCAGAATCCATTCGAGCATTCGGAGCTCCGTTACGTGTTCGTGGCGCGCGAGGCGAGCCGCCGCGCGGTGGCTGCCATCAATGTCGCGACCTCCGGAATGCCGCGACCGTCGAGCCGCGGCAGATCGTCCCGTGTGCTGTGCACCCTGGCGAGGGATGCCCAGCTGCCGCGACTGAACGTCACCGACGGAAAGCCGTGCTGCGCAAACGCATTGGCGTCGGTGAGGAGACCGATCGGCGTGCCACGGACGCGCGCGGGAATTCCTGTATCCTGCGAGGCATGCTGCACCGCATCGACGATCACCGACGCCTTCGCTGGCTGCATGATCGTGACGGTTCCAGCGTCGTCCACGCCGTCGCAGTTCAGCACGACGGCCGGCGGGCGACCTGACGCCCATACCTGCGCTCCGGCGAGACCCAACTCTTCCGCGTCCGTGAGCAGCACCCCGACACCCTCCGTGTTTTTCAGCTGTCGCGCCGCACTCAGCACGGTCGCGACTCCCGACGCATTGTCCAGCGCGCCGGGCGAGCGCGCGCCAACCACGCTCAACACTACGGGAATCGACCCGGCGAGTGTCACGAGAGCAGCGGCGGCCCACACGGCGTATTCCGCCACGAGGCCAATTGCGGCCGCCATCGCGAGCGCCAGGGTCATGACTGCGCCCGCACTCTGCAGCCCGATGCCGAACGCGCGCATGAGCGTCGGCACCGGCTGTGACTTCGTGTCGAGATGGGCGCACAGCCAGACGCGCGTGTCGCTCGACCGCGTCGCTTCGATGTTCATCCCGCTCGCGCGCATGATGGGCAGGACCAACACGCCGCGACGCGCCAGCCACAGACCGAGGACCGTGAGCGTTGCGCCGCCACCGACGAGAACCGCCAGGGGAAGGAGGCGCGCGCCGCGCGCGCCCCAGTGAGCGGCGAAGGAAACGACAGCGAGCACCAGTGCACCGACGAGCGGCGTGCCGAATCGGCCCGGGAAGGCCGAGAAACCGAACGGCAATGCACGGACCTCGTATCCGAGCTCGCTGAGGACCTGGGCACATCGCTGCCGTGCTGCTGCGATCGCGGCACTTCCGGTGGGCCGCGGAGTCGCGGCGATGTCGCGCAGGAAGGTGGCATCCATCGGATGACCTTCCTGCGAATTATGCGGCGACGGCCTGCTCCGCCTCGCGCATCAGCTGCCGCACCCGTTCACGGTCTTCCTGCGACAGCGGCATCAGCGGAAGTCGCGGATCGCCGCCCCTGAGACCGATGACGTCGAGGGCCGCTTTCACACCGGCGGGACCGAGCTCGTTCACGATGGTTCGCGCCGCCAGGGTTACCCGTTGGTGCACCTCACCGGCGGCAGCAGCGTCATCGCGTTCCATGGCGTCGAAAACCGCCAGTGCCGCTTCCGGGAGAAAGAGCGAATACGCCAGGATGCCGCCGCGAGCACCCATGTCCAACGCGTTCTTCCAGAAGGGACCGTTGCCCGTCAGCACCGTGAACTTGTCACTCTGCGAATCGAGGTACCCGGCCAGCGAATCCTTGTCGCCGGAGCTGTCCTTGACGCCGATCACATTCCCGTGCTGGGAAAGCTCGCGCACGAGCGCGTTCGACAACCGGAAATGCATGTACTTCGGGATGTTATACAGGATTACCGGCAGCGGACTCTTGTCGGCGACCCGCGTATAGTGAGCGCGAAGCGCCGCCTCGGTCATCGCGCTGCCGAAGTAGTGCGGCGCGACCACGAGGACCGCATCCGCGCCGCGCCTGGCCGACAGCTCGATGTATCTCAGCGTCGTGCGCGTCGACTCCGCTCCGCATCCCGCGATCAGCAGTTTGTCCCGGGGCACGACGCGACGTCCGATCTCGACCATCTGCTCACGTTCACGCTCATCCAGAAACGCGGCCTCGCCTGTCGAACCGGTGACGACGATGCCATCGAGGCCAGCGCGCAGATGTGCGGCCAGGTTCGCCTCGAACCCCTCGCCATCGAGCTCGCCATCCGCGCGAAACGGAGTGGTGACCGGACCGAAAACGCCTGTGAGTGAAAGGCTCATTGCTGAATGAAGTCGAGATTCACGCTCCCGATGCCCGCGGCGGCCGTCTCCGCTTCCGGCGCGAGGGGCGCGCCGCCACCACCGCCGAACATGCGCAACTTGAGCTCGAAGTCCGCCGGACGCGTTGCCGCCGCCATGGCTGCATGGAAGGTAACGGTGTTCGACGTCACCAGGTCGGCCAGCGCCTGATCGAACGACTGCATCCCGTACTGCTCCCTGCTCGCCTCCATGTAATCCTTGATCTCGCCGATGCGCTTCCCATCCGCGATCATATCCTTCACCGCGGGCGTGTTCAGCAGCACCTCGGCGGCGACGGCGCGGCCCTTCCCATCTGCGCGCGGGAGCAGCCGCTGCGAGATGACCGCATGCAGCGATTCGGCGAGGCGCATGCGAACCACTTCCTGCTCGCCCGGCGGGAACATCGCCATCACACGATTGATCGTGGCGGTCGCGTCCGCCGTGTGCAGCGTCGAGATCAGCAGATGGCCGGTCTCGGCGGCCTTCATGGCCGTGTCGATGGTCTCGGCGTCCCGCATCTCGCCAATCATGATGACATCGGGATCCTGACGCAGCGCGGACTTGAGCCCCTGCTTGAA
>JBOHTL010000292.1:0-1959 GCA_050733735.1 Gemmatimonadaceae bacterium | reverse complement strand
TTCAGCGACCGTGCAGCCGTAAATGAATCCCGAGCATGCCGCGCCGACATCGAAGGCCGCCGCGCGACTGGCGCCGAGCGCGGCCTGCAGATCCACCGCCGCGGAGGGCAGCAGACGGTCCGGCGATGCCGTTCCGACCACGATGAGATCGACTTCTCCTGGCTGGACCTTCGCTTTGGTCATCGCCTCTCGCGCGGCCATCGCGGCGAGGTCCGTGGCGCTCTCGGTCTTCGCCAGGTGACGCTGCTTGATGCCGGTGCGCTCGACGATCCATTCGTCGGTCGTCTCGATGCCGATCGTCGCGAAATCGGCGTTGCTGAACACCGTGGCGGGGAGCCCGCGGCCGGTCCCGGCGATGTACGCGAATGGTCGCTTCATGCAGCTCCCTGTGCCGGTCCGCTCTGCTCGAGGCGTCTGCCGATATGCTCGTTCATCCGGCTGTCCACGGCCTGCACGGCGACCTTGATCGCGTTCTTGATCGCCGCAGGTGACGACCGGCCATGGCAGATAATGCTGACGCCCTTCACGCCAAGCAGCGGAGCGCCCCCATGCTCCGCGTAGTCGATCGACCGGAGTCCCTTGCGGATACTCTGCTCCGACAGCCCTTCCTTCACGAGCAGCCGGATCATGAGCGGCGCCACGGCTTCGTAGAACTTGAGGATGACGTTGCCGACGAAACCGTCGCAGACCACGACGTCGAGATCCCCGTGATGCGACGTGCCCGCGGGGATGTCTCTTCCCTCCACGTTGCCGAGGAAATTGATTCCCGAAGTGGCCTCCGCGAGCATCCCGTGAGCTTCTTTCGTGACCGTGTTCCCCTTCTCGGGTTCTTCGCCGATGCTCAGCAAGCCGACGGCGGGCTTCTTCCGGCCAAGGATGTCTTCGGCATACACGGCGCCGAGTCGCGCGAATTGTACCAGCTCGTCCGCGGAGCAGTCGACATTCGCGCCTGAGTCGAGAACGACCACCGAGCGCTTGGCCGTGGGAAAGATTGTCGCGATCGCGGGCCGCTTGAGTCCCGCATGAAGACGGAGCAACAGCATCGACGCGGCCATCTGCGCGCCGGTGTTGCCGGCGGAGACGAACGCGTCGGATTTACCGTCGGCCTGCAGCTTCAGGCCGATCATCATCGAACTGTTCGGTTTCCCACGCACCGCCGACGGCTTGTCCGTCATCTCGATGACGTCAGCGGCGTCGATGATCTCGAGCCGGCGGCGGCCGGCAGTCGAGCCGCCGTGCTGAGCGAGCTCCTGCTCGATGACGCTGGGACGACCGACGAGCTGAACCGAGTGCGCGGCGTCGAGCTCAGCCAGCGCCTCGAGCGCGCCGGCGACTGGCGCCTGGGGCGCGTGGTCGCCCCCCATCGCGTCCAACGCGATCCGCGCCAAGGCTCAGGCTTCCTTCGCCTCTACCGCCTGCCGGCCCGCGTAATATCCGCACTCGGGACACACCCGATGCGGACGCTTCATCGCCCCGCACTTGGGACACTTCTGGAGAACGATCGCGGGCGCCTTCTTGTGCGTGTTGCGCGCGCGCTTCTTTCGCTTCGATGTACGTCTCTTTGGAACGGCCATGGGCTAGGTGCTCGGTGGTTCAATGGTAATGGGTCAGTCCTTCGTCTGGACGCGCCGGAGCGCATCCCATCGCGTGTCCCGAGACTCGGGGCAGTCGCACGGTCCTTCGTTCAGATCCTTCCCACAGTTCGGGCAGATGCCCCTGCACTCCTCACGGCAGAGCGCATAGGTCGGCGCGTTCAGGAGCCATTGTTCACGGATTGCCGGGCGCAGATCGATCTCGTACGAGCGCTCATCGAGAATTTGTACGTCCGGATCATCGGCTTCATCACTCCCCGCTTCCGCGAAGATCACATGCGATTCGTCCTGCACGTGCACTCTGGCTTCCGCGAGACATCGCCGGCACGGAAGAACGACGTCACCGACGATCTGGCCGTGCCAGTAG
>JBOHTL010000291.1:0-2790 GCA_050733735.1 Gemmatimonadaceae bacterium | reverse complement strand
GTACATCTGTGCTGGATGGGCGCGCTATGTGGAACGCAAGGGTGTCACTCACCGCGAAATCAACTACGAACTGGCTGGCGTCGAACTGACCCACGGGTTGGAGGTCATTCTCGCTGGAGCCACACAGCTCACCGGATGGGAAGACTTGGTGGCGCTGCTGCTGCCTGAGTATCACGACCTTGCCGAGATCGAACAGTTTCTCGACGATTTGGTGGACGCTCAGGTACTCGTCAGTGAGCTGGAATGTGTCGTTACATGTGACGATCCACTGAACGTGCTCATCGAACAGCTCTGCCGTCTGGCTGTGGCACCGGACATCGCGAGCGCTCTGCGGAGGGTCGCGCGGACGCTGCAGGCGATGGAGCAACCCGGCGCGCCAGTGACCGGTGAGCCGCTGGAGAGCATCCGACGCGATTTGGCGCAGATCGGCGCGCCGGATTTTCAGGACAACTTGGTCCATGTTCAGCTCCAGCTCACACCCAAGGCCCCACTCAGTCTTCACGATAGCGTCCGCTGCGAGATCGAGGAGGCCGTAAAGTACTTGGTTCTGATGCGTGATCCTCAGAGGGTCACGTCGTTCAGCATGATCGAACGGGAGTTGGATGCATTCCGTCTGGCCTTTCAGCGCCGTTACGATGATGCCATGGTGCCGGTGACGACGGCGCTCGACGCCGACAATGGCATAGGCTTCTCCGGTGCATGGTCGAACGCAGGCGTAGATCGTACCCAGCCGGAGAGTCCCCTGCCATCGCTCTGGTACGCATGGGAAGGACACCTCGCAGAACGATTGGCGCGGCTCTCGCCCGTTCGCGCGGACGAACTGGAGCTGACGCCGCCTGACCTCGCGCATCTCGATCGCGGTCGGAAGGGCGAGCCCTTCGAGTTTATGCAGGTTTTCGCGAGACTCGAAGCGGAGTCGGCTCATGCAATCGATCACGGCGAGTTCCTCGTTCACGTTGAACAGTGCCTGGGACCGACCGAGTCGTCGCTGTCCGCGCGGTTTGCGGTGGGCAATCGTGGCCTGACCGATCGCCTCAGCGAAACCGCAGAACGAACCCAGAGCGGCGATCACAGGATTCTCGCGGAAATCGCTCACTTGCCCGGGAACCGCGCTGCGAACGTCGTCGCACGCCCTCGCCTGTCGCAGTATGAAATTCCGTACCTTGCACGTTCGGACGCACCCGAAGATCGGCAGATCACGATTCGTGACCTTCATCTCTTCGTGGAATCCGGCCGTCTGGTGCTCTGGAGCAAGCGACTGAACAAGGAGGTTCTCCCCAGATTGTCGAGCGCTCATGCGGCATTGCCGCGAGCGCAGCTCCCGATTTATCGCTTTCTGTACGCGCTCCACACGCAGCAGCGGATTTGTGCGCTTGCGTGGGATTGGGGCAATCTGAGGTCTTGCGGCTGGCTGCCACGTGTGCGAATCGGCCGATCCGTCCTTTCGCTCGCCCGGTGGCGACTCAGCGCAGCAACTATTCAGCATCTCCAAGCCGCGACGAGGAACGAGCAAGGATCTCTAATCACATCATTGCGGGCGGATCTCGGCCTTCCGCGTTTCGTTTCGGTCGGGGACAAAGATCACCCGCTTTCGCTAGACCTCGACAACGAGCTGACCCGGGACCTCTTCGTCGATGAACTGGATGCGAAACAGGGTTCAGTGGTGACCGAAGTCTTTCCAACGCCGGACGCGCGAGCACTGGCATCGGACGAGGGACCTCACACGTTCGAGCTACTCGTTCCCTTGCAGGCTCATTCGCGACGCTTCCGACCGACGAAGAAGCGTGGCATCGCGAGGGTGACGCATTCTCCCGGAGGCGGTTGGCTCACGCTGAAGATCTACACAGGACACGTCACGGCCGACCGCATACTTCGCCACGTTCTCGCTCCGGCGATCGCCGACCTGGAAAACCGGGAGATTCTCGGATACTGGTTCTTTCTCCGGTACGCCGACCCGGATTTTCACCTTCGCGTCCGTCTCCATGGGCAACCCAACGTCGTATGGGGAGACATTCTTCCGGGTTTGCACGAGCGCCTGCAGCCGCTGATCGACAACGATTCCGTTTTCCAGACGGTCGTCGACTCCTATCGACCGGAGTTGGAGCGGTATGGCGGCCCGACAGGGCTGGAGATCGCCCACCACGTGTTCTCGGCAGACAGCCGCTGCGCATTGCAGGTTCTTACGTCGATGCCGGACGTCGGCTCGTCATCGGATCGCCTGGTGTGTGCGACTGCTGGCGTCAACGGCTACTATGATGCGTTTTCCTGTCTTGGGCTGTCGCATCTCGCGGGTGCGCGCCTGGCATTTGATCGACTGGCTTCGTCCGTGTGGCCGTCAGACAAGGACGCAATTGCCGGAAAGCGGCAATTCAGCAGGTCGTTCCGATCCAGTCGGTCGGCTATAGAAGAAGCGATCGCTACGCCTTCGCGCGCCGTCCTGTCGGTTGCGCTTGAGCCAATCGCGCGTCGGGATGCGGTGCTTCGTGTGCAGGCCGCACGGCTGCGCGATGCGGTCGCAGCAGGTGCAATTTCACAAGACGTTGGCAACATCTTGTCGTCCTACACTCACATGCACGTGAATCGAGTGCTGCGCGACTATGACCGGGTGGTAGAGTTGGGCATCTACGATTCGTTGATGCGTCACCACGAGTCGGCGGTGGCGCGTTTGCGAACACCGCGAGAAGTCGGGGTGTGACCCTGTGACGTCGGACGCATGTGCGCGAAGCCAGTGGACGCCGTGGCAACCCGTGTTGTCGGGCTCCGAGGCAACTGATGCGCGGGGTACGGCGC
>JBOHTL010000290.1:0-3808 GCA_050733735.1 Gemmatimonadaceae bacterium | reverse complement strand
GTCGGGAGGCATGCGCCAGCGCGTGGTGATCGCCATGGCGCTCGTCATGAAACCCGCGCTCGTCATCGCGGACGAGCCGACGACCGCGCTCGACGTGACCATTCAGGCGCAGATTCTCGACCTGCTGAAGGATCTTCAACAGAAGTTCGAGACCTCGATCCTGCTCATCACGCACGACATGGGCGTCGTCGCCGAGACCTGCTCGCGGGTCATCGTGATGTACGGCGGGGAAATCGTGGAGCAGGCGTCGGTCGAACAGATCTTTGCCTCGCCGCATCATCCGTACACGGAAGGGCTGCTGGGCGCCATGCCTCGCGTCGGTCAGCAGAGCGAACGCCTGCAGACGATTCCGGGCACTGTGCCTCCGCCGACGCGATGGCCGACAGGCTGTCGCTTCCACGACCGCTGCAGGTATTCGTGGGATCGTCCCGAGCGCGAGCATCCTGATCTCTTCGAGGTCGGGTCGGGGCATCGGTCGCGGTGCTTCCTTGCGCAGGAACCGGAGCGACGCGCCACGCCCCACGAGCCACTGGTCGCCAAATCGTGACAACAGCGCCGCCAACACCCAGCACCCCTCACCGCGCACCGCTCTTGTCGGTCCGTGATCTGTCCAAGCACTACGCGCGGAAAAGCGGGCTCCTGCGCGGCGCCAAGAGCGTCGTCCGGGCCGTCGACGGCGTCTCGTTCGAGGTATACCCCGGTGAGACGCTCGGCCTTGTCGGCGAATCGGGGTGCGGCAAGACGACCACCGGGCGCGCGATCCTCAGGCTCATCGAACCGACGGCGGGTGAGGTGTCCTTCGACGGCCACAACGTGCTGACACTGGACTCCGCGTCGATGCGGAAGCTGCGGCGGAAGATGCAGATCATCTTCCAGGATCCGTTCTCCTCGCTGAACCCTCGCATGTCGATCGGCGCCATCGTTCGTGAGGGATTGACCATTCACAAAATGGCCGAAGGCGGCGAGGCGGATAAGCGCGTTCGCCAGCTCCTCGAGGAAGTCGGCCTGCGTCCCGAGTACGCCAATCGCTATCCACACGAGTTCTCGGGCGGCCAGCGTCAACGCGTCGGCATCGCGCGCGCGCTTTCGGTGGAGCCCACCTTCATCGTCTGCGACGAACCGGTATCGGCGCTCGACGTTTCGGTGCAGGCGCAAGTCGTGAACCTCCTGCAGGATCTGCAGCGCGAGCGCGGGCTCGCGTACCTCTTCATTGCCCACGACCTGTCGGTGGTGGAGCACATCGCGGATCGCGTGGCCGTCATGTACCTGGGTCACATCGTCGAGCTGGCGAAGTCCGGGGATCTGTACCGCGAGCCGTTGATGCCGTACACACAGGCGCTGCTGTCGGCGGTGCCGGTTCCCGATCCGGGCGCCAAGCGCGAGCGCATCGTGCTGCAGGGGGACGTGCCGTCGCCCGCCAATCCGCCGAGCGGATGCGTCTTCCACCCGCGCTGCCACCACCCTCGCAAGGATGCGGCATGCGCGCGTATCGTGCCGCCGCTCGAGGAGAAGGCAGCTGGGCACTACGTGGCGTGTATCAAGCAGCCGCCCACCTCGGTCTCGTGGGATCAGCAGCAGGCCGCGGGTGGCACGCTGCAGCCCGAGCGGTACATTCCGCCCGCGGCGCTGAACGTCGCGTCGTAGCAGTCCGCGAAATCCTCCCACCCGAACAACGAAACGCGATTATGGCGAACGAGCGGCCACCGAGAGCGCAGAGCCAGGCGACGGGCACTGCGACCGATGCTCCACCACCGGGGTTCGACGAAGTCACGAGCGACCGCGGATTCTTTGGGCATCCGCGCGGTCTCTCGACGCTGTTCTTCACCGAGATGTGGGAGCGCTTCTCATACTACGGGCTGCGCCCCCTGCTCGTTCTCTTCATGGCCGCCGCGCTCGCGGACGGCGGTTTCGGCTTCAGCCGCGATCAGGCCTCCGCGATCGTCGGCATCTACGGCTTCAGTGTCTATCTCGCCTCGCTTCCGGGAGGTTGGGTCGCGGACCGGCTCCTCGGACTGCAGCGCGCGATCTTCGTGGGCGCCTGCCTCATCACCGCTGGTCACCTCTCCATTGGCCTCTCGGGGTTGGCAGGTACGGGCGGTGGCAAGGTGCCGTTCTTCATGGGGCTCGTGCTCATCGTTCTCGGGACGGGGCTGCTCAAGCCGAACATCTCCGCGATCGTCGGCGATCTCTATCCGGAAGGCGGCTCACGTCGTGACGCCGGCTTCTCGATCTTTTACATGGGTATCAACACCGGCGCATTCGCCGGCCAGCTGATCACCGGCGCGCTCGGCGAGAAGATCGGCTGGCACTGGGGATTCGGCGCCGCGGGCGTCGGCATGGCGTTGGGCCTCGTCGTGTTCGCGATGCGGCGCCACAAGACGCTGCGCGGGATCGGCCTCGAACCAACGCGCCACCCGGATGCGGCCGTTCAGTCGCGACAGGAACGGACCGTGAAGCTCGCGACCTTCGGGGGCCTCGCCCTGATCGGCGTCGTGTTTGTCCTGGCCGCGACGGGCGCCATGACGATCGACGCCCAGGCGATCGGGCGTCAACTGGTGAACATCACGCTGGCCGTCGTCACCCTGTTCTTCATCTACGTATTCGTGGCCGGCGGCGTCAACACGGACGAGAAGAAGCGCATCGCGGTGATTTTTGTGCTCTTCCTGTTCGCCATCGTCTTCTGGGGAGCGTTCGAGCAGGCGCCGACGTCGCTGAATCTGTTCGCGCGCGATTTCACGGATCGCGAGATCGGCGGCTTCCTCGTGCCGGCCACCTGGTTCCAGTCGGTCAATGCGTTCTTCGTCATCACCCTGGCGCCAGTCGCCGCAGCAGTGTGGCTCGCGCTTGGCAAGCGCGATCGGGACCTTTCGAGTCCCGGAAAGTTCACGATCGGTCTGGTATTCGCGGGCATCGGATTCGTCCTGATGATCTTCGCGGCCAGGATCGTCGTGAGCGGCGGCGCGGGGACGCTGGTCTCGCCGTGGTGGCTGGTGGGGAGCTACTTCTTCCAGACGGTCGGCGAGCTTTCGCTTTCACCTGTCGGTCTCTCGTCGATGACCAAGCTCTCGCCGCGCAAGTACGTCGGGCAGATGATGGGCATCTGGTTCACCGCGTCAGCGCTGGGGAACCTCATCGGCGGTCTCGTCGGAGGTCACGTCGATCCGGAAAACCTCGAACAGATGCCGGAGCTGTTCACGCGCACGTCACTGTCGCTCTTCATCGCGGCAATCGTGCTGGGGCTGCTGATCATTCCCATTCGGAGAATGATGGCCAGTACGAACCGCTAAGCTGCGTTCTCGGCCCGGCCACGTGAGGTCGACTTACGTGGCCGGTGTGTTCTCGGCGGCGCTTCGCGCGGGTGAGTGACCGCTTGCCCACCAGCGAGCGCAGCGAGCTGCCGAGAACTCACCCGCGTCGCGTCATTACTCGTCGACGCGGTGCCGAGAACGCAGTTCGTCGGGGCCGAGAACGACTACGGCCAACTGTAAACGGAAGCCGGCACCGCCCTGGCCCTCGCGGAATGCACGTCCGCCGGCTCGCGCCAGAAAAACGATGTGAGGTCGGCGTGGCGGAGGCGGATCTCCACGCGTGATTCGCCTCGCGGAGGATTGATGGGCGCCGCCACCTCGAGACGCCACATGCGCGTCGAGCGCATCGGTACGGCAACCAGGAGACTGATCCCCGCGGCGGCGCGCACGGTCGTTCGCTGAGCGTACGGGAGGTCGCCCGGCCACAGCTGTCCGGCGTCGACGAACAGGGAGATGCCCGCGTCCCCGTAGTCGAAGGGTGAGCCCAGGAAGATCTGCTC
>JBOHTL010000289.1:0-3692 GCA_050733735.1 Gemmatimonadaceae bacterium | reverse complement strand
GCCCGCGTCACCGCACACAAGCGTCAGCACACTGCATCCTTCGGTGACGTATCGGTGCGTATGCCCTGGCACGGCTCCCCGTGTGAAGTCGACACGTTTTACTGTAGGCGGCGGTCCAATGCTCGGCGACCACAGCACGAGATGAGGAGCCTGCCTGAGAAAGATGGGCGCAATGCTCTCGAGGGTGGAGAACTCGCGTCGTTTCTGATCGGGCACCGAATAGGCTTCGTACACACGGCAGTCTGTCTCGGCATAGACGAACCGCATGAGGTCCACGAGATCATCCGGTCCCGCGAAAAACTTCACCCAGGTCATTCGTACGCCATCAGCCCTGGTCTCAACCGCGTCGCTTGAAAAACTGAACGGCGCGTTCGTGCGTCAACGCCGCGGCTCGGCTGCTGAACGTGCCGAGATTGCGACGCTTACCGGTTTTCGGGTTCTTCTTGCGCGAATACAGCCGGTAACGGCCGTCCTTGAGCTTGCGAATCATCCAACGTCTCCGCGGAGGCGGTCACAACCCACCTAATCATTGCGTTGTCGCAACGTCCGCGCGAGTCCATGCCTTTACGAGTGTGGTCCGACCCCTATCGCGAGCGCGCTGAGATTGTGGTATTTACTCGTCCATGACGATCTCCATTGTGCGCGCCGCCGAGGAGCTGGAGTCCGAGCGGCTGCGCTTCCGTCAGTTCCGCGACGCTGATTTCCCCATCTATGAGCAGTGGTGCAGCCGCATGGAGATCATGCGCTACCTCGGCGGGAAAACGTTCGATCGCATCCAGGCCTTTCGCCACTTCGCGTACCTGCGTGGCCACTGGGACTTTCTCGGGTACGGGTACTACGCGGTCGAGGAGAAGTCGACTGGCGCGCTGATCGGACGCTGCGGGTACACCAACCAGCCGGGCTGGCCGGGGTTCGAGCTCGGATGGACGATCATCCCGGAGTATCAGGGACGCGGATACGCCACCGAGGCCGCGAGAATGCTGTTGCCCTATGCATTCGAGGCCCTCGATCAGGCACGCGTGATCAGCCTCATTCATCCCGACAACGCGCCGTCACGGCGCGTCGCGGAGAAATTGGGTCAACGCATCGACGGCGAAACGGAGGTGCTGACCATGCCAGTTTTGATCTATTCGGCAGAGCGCGCAGGCTGATCGCCGCTGGTCTACAGTCACATCGGGAGATCATTCAGGCGCCAGAGGCCGAGGCTCTTGTCCGCAAAAAGGCCTCCGCCTTCGGTGCAACCTTCGTTGATCAACTCCACCGGCGGCGGCCAGTTGAAAGGCGCGCGTTCGAGATCGAGCGGTCGCCAGTCGCCGGTGCGAATGTCGAGGTTTTCCGTCTGACCGGGGAACGTCGTGGTGAGCAGCCAGGTGCTGCGGCTGGCTCGCACGTTGACAATCGCGCGCCCAATGTCCGCGAACGCGAAATGCACGAGGCAGTCGCGGCACAGGACGAGATCTGCCCGCGGCAGTGCGGACGTCAGGATGTCGAGCACACGGAAGTCGCGTCGTCCTGGCAGCGAGTGCCGCGCATTGCCCTCGATGATCTCGGGGAGGAAATCCGCGCCGACGTATTCGACGTCGTGGAAACTCACCGTCGACATCCACGAGCAATCCCCGCACGGAAGGTCGAGGAGCGATTTTACGCGCAGCCTGTCGCACAACTCCGGTAGTGCCTTGCGGATCATCGCGGTCTGATCGGGACTGGCGCCCGGTCCGGAGGGTGAGTCTGGACCAGCCCAGTGGTTGGTTGCATACGCGTGTCGGAACGCCGCCAGAGCGCTGACGTCGTCACCCGCCGCGGTGCGTTGCGCGAAATACTCCGGGTCGAAGGGGACGGCGAAGCGGCGATTCATTGCCGACGCCCACGACTGGCGTTCATGTGTCCTTCGGCAGCATGTAGACCAGTTCGGCGAATCCCGTGCCGACGGCCCGAACGCTCGTCAACTTCATCGGAGGCGTGGTGATCCTGCGTGGCAGAAGCGGCTTTCCGGCGCCAAGGGTGACTGAACCGATCTGCACGTGGATCTCGTCGAGCAGTCCGTGGTCGTGGAACTGGCCGGCGAGGTCACCACCGCCGACGATCCACACATTCTTGCCGCCGGCCGCCTTCACCAGCTCACGGTGTAGTGCGCGGACATCCCCGCGCGAAAAACGGATGTCGGCGCCTTTCACTGGTTGCAACGTCCGTGACGACAGCACCCATGCAGGTTGGGCGTATGGCCAGGGCTGCGGATGGTCCGCATTTGGACCGAGAAGATGATCGAGCATCCATTCGTACGTGTGCGACCCCATCACAAGAGCGCCGACGGCCGCGATGAAGTTGGGGAAGCTCGTGTCGTTGACGTCGCCAAGCTGGAAGAGCCAGTCGAGTGAGTGGTTCTCGTCGGCGATGAAGCCGTCGAGGCTGCACGCGGTGTAGTACTGGGTCTTCACGCCGGGAACATAGCATCGTCGGCGTCACCAAGCTTTGCGGGATGTCGCGCTCGATCGTACCTTCGCACGCACATGGCCGCTCCGACCGCGCCACCGCAGGCACCCACCTCACCTTTGACGCCGCCCGTGGCGACGCGTCGCGGGCTTCTGAGAGTGCTCGGTGTTCTCTTCGGCGCGACGATCATCGTCGGCAACACCATCAGCTCTGGCATTCTGCGGACGCCGGGCGACGTCGCCGCCGCAGTCCCATCGTCCGCGTGGTTCCTCGGCGTCTGGATCGCCGGTGGCGTCTATGCGTTGATGGGCGCGATGACCATGGCGGAGCTCGCGGCAGCGCTGCCGAAATCAGGGGGACAGTACGTCTTCGCGCGTCGCGCGATGGGCGAATATGCCGGCTTCGTCATCGGATGGACGGACTGGATCTCCAGCTCGGCGTCGATCGCGGCCGGCGCGATCGCCGTCGGTGAGCTCACCGGTGCGCTCTGGCCATCGCTCACTGGAGCGACCACCGGCATCGCCATCGCGGTCACGATCGCCTTCACCGTGCTGCATTGGGTCGGCGTGCGGTCCGGCGACATCGTCACGCAGGCCTGGGGCTTCATCAAGGTCGCGACGCTTCTGGCCGTCGCCGCGGCGTGCCTTTTCGCGCCGTCCGCAGCTTCGGCGCGGTTGGCGCCGGAGATTCCTTCCGGGCTGGCGATGGCGGGGGCGCTCGTGATCGCGTTCCAGTCGGTGCTCTACACATATGATGGCTGGACGGGCTACGTGTATTTCGGCGGCGAGGTGCGCGATCCCCGTCAGGTCCCGCGCGCGATGGCGATGGGCGTGATCTCCGTGATGGTCGTTTACGTCGCTCTCAATTGGGCATTCGTCCATACACTCGGCATCGCGGGACTTGCGGGCGAGAAGTTCGCGGCGCAGGCGGCTGCCGTCGCGGTGTTCGGAACGAATGGTGAGCGTCTCGTGAGCGCTGTGATGGCGTTGAGTCTCCTGGGCGGCGTGAGTGCCATCATGATGCTGACCTGCCGCGTGCCGTTTGCGATGGCTGAGGATGGACTGCTGCCGCGGCGCCTCGCGGGTGTGAACAAAGGTGGAACTCCGGACGTCGCCCTCTTCGCGACGAGCGCGGCGGTGCTGCTGCTCGTCGCCACGGGGTCATTCAACTCGGTGCTGGCGCTGGCGGCATTTTTCTTCGTGATGCAGTACGGCGTGAGCTTCACATCGCTTTTCATCCTGCGAAAACGCGAGCCTGACCTC
>JBOHTL010000288.1:0-3802 GCA_050733735.1 Gemmatimonadaceae bacterium | reverse complement strand
CATCGACACCAACGACCCTGGCTGCGCCTGACCGCCTGGCCGCCAGGCGGGCGCGGTTGCGGTCACGCAGCTCCTTGCGTTTGTCGCGATTGAAGAGCGCCCGTACGTATTCGAGGAACTCGTCGGCGACGTCGATCAGCTCCTTCTCCCGCGGCTGGCGGAACACGTCGCGCCAGTCGAAGCCGTTGCTCCAGAGCGTGGCGTACTTGAACGCCATGTAGATGCTCCAGAGGACGGTGATGCCGAACCAATCGGGGTCGCCGAAGAGCGAGACGACGGTGATGACCGAGTTGACGAAGAGGTATGGCCCGACCTTGCGGCGGAACTTGGAAACTTCCGGCGCGTTCCAGCGGTGTACCTCGTCGGCGGTCGGAACGTACTGCCCGTCCCGGTAATACTCCTCGTCGATCTGGGCGGGATGGGGCGCGGGGCGCGCCGGCGCGATGGCACCGCCCGCGTCGCCGTACGAGCTACGCGTCTCGGGGATGTGGCCGCCGTCGAGTGCGCTCACGAGTGACGCGGCGCTCGGGAAGCGCATCGCCGGATCCTTCTCGAGCAACAGCATCACCGCTCGCGCGAGATCCTGCGGGACGTCGCTGCGGCGCTGCGTGACGGGCGTGGGCCGCTCGCTGATGTGCTTCACGAGCATCGCCGGCGTGCTGTTCGCGACGAACGGCGGCTCCCCCACGAGCATCTGATAGGCGACGATGCCGAGCGAGTAGAGATCGCTGCGTCCGTCGATCTCGCGGTCTCCCGCAGCCTGCTCGGGAGACATGTACGCGGGAGTCCCGATCGCCATGCCGGTCGCGGTGAGGCGACCGGCGTCGCCGCCGCTCGCCGCGCGCGCGATACCGAAGTCCGTCACCATGGTCCGCCCGGTTGCCGCGTCGAGCAGGATGTTGTCCGGCTTGATGTCGCGATGTACCACGCCGCGCTCATGCGCGTAGTCCAGCGCGTCGGCCACCTCGCGCGAGATGCGGCGGACCTCGTCCACCGGGAGCACACCGGAATCGTGCAGGCGCTTGGCGAGGTTGTCGCCGCTGATGTACGCCATGACGAAGAACACCAGCCCTTCGAGCTCGTCGACCGTGTAGATCGGGACGATGTTCGGGTGGCTCAGCTGCGCTGCTGTCTCCGCTTCACGAAGAAAACGCGTCTTGATGGCGCTCTGAAACGCCAGCTCCGGCGGCAGCACCTTGATGGCTACATGCCGCTTCAGCCGCCTGTCCCGCGCGCGGTAGACGACCCCCATGCCGCCGCGGCCGATCTCGGTGTCCAGCTCGTAATGCGCAGTGAGGACCCGCTCGATGTGCGCACGAAGCTCCGAACTCGAGGCCGAAACGGAGGGATCTACAGGATGCTCTGGTGACAATCGCCTGAGTCGAGGTGACGAGCGATGACGGTGCCCGGCTCGGAAGATAGTACTACGCATGCAAGTGCTTCGAAAGGATGAACCTACAGGCGTTTCAGGGTTTCAGGGTTTCGACGTTTCAGGGCGTTGCCTGCGCAGTTCGCGCTTGAAACTTTGAAACTTTGAAACGTTCAAACGCTGAAACACCGGCTCCGCCGGCTGCTTTTCCGGCACACTCCCTACGTCAATTCCGCCGGTCCGGGTTGCAATTACTGCCAGGCTGTCGTAGAACACAGGCAACGCGAGCGCGCCCTTGGCCCGGCTGGCGCAGGCGAAAACGGGCTAAACTGTGGCATCGCATGAGTTAGGCGGCGTGCCCGTGGCTGGAATGGAGTGTGCGACCGCGAGAAGTGGGGAGTGGGCAGTGGGGAGTGGGCAGAGCTGAACTGCGCACGAGGCCCGCTACCCCTTTCCCACTACTCACTACCCACTGAAACCATCATGGCTCAGCGCCAGACCCTGCCCGTTCTTCCGCTCCGCGGCACCGTCATTTTTCCGGGCCTTACTGCTCCGATCGCCGCGGGACGACCGGGGACGCTTCGCGCCATCGAAGCTGCGCTCCGCGGTGAGCGCCTCGTATTCGCGGTCGCACAGCGCGACAACACCGATGAGCCGACACCGGACATCCTCTACCAGATGGGTGTCATCGCGCGCATCGGACAGATCCAGCGCGGCCTTGGCGGCGTTCAGCTGCTGCTCCAGGGCGAGATGCGGGCGACCGCGCTGCAGTACACGACGACCGAAGGGTATCTCAGCGCCATCGTGATGCCGGTGGACGAGATGAAACCGGTGAGCGAGAACGACCCCGCGTTCATCGCGCTGCACAAGGAGATTCGCGAGCGCGCCGCGGAGCTGGGCGAGCGCCGAGGTCTGCCCGAAGAAGTGGTGCATCAGGTGCTCGACGCGGTCACCGATCCGGGGCGGTTCGCGGATCTCGTCGCGGGATACATCGAACTGCCCGTCGCCGAGAAGCAGGGAATGCTCGAGACGCTCTCGGTCGAGGAGCGGCTGCGCAAAGTCCTCGTGCACGTCCAGCGTCAGATCACCATGATCGAGACGCAGGAAGAGATCAAATCGCAGGTGCAGGAGGAGCTCGGCGAGCGCCAGCGCGAGATGTATCTGCGCGAGCAGATGAAGGCTATCCAGAAAGAGCTGGGTGAAGACGACCAGAGCAAGGAGATCACCGAGCTGCGCGAGAAGCTCTCGAAGCTCGTGCTACCCGATGAAGCGCGCCGCGAAGTGGACCGCGAGCTCGGGCGTCTCGAGCGCGCCGGACGCGAGTCCATGGAGGCGCAGGTCATTCGCACGTACCTCGAGTGGGTCAGCGAGCTGCCCTGGAACGAGCGGTCCGACGACAGCCTCGATCTCACCAACGCGCAGAAGGTGCTCGACGAGGACCACTACGGCCTTCCCGACGTGAAGGACCGCGTGCTCGAGTTCCTGGCGGTGCGTCAGCTGCGCGCGCAGGAGATGGAGGACGAGCTGCGCAAGACCGGCGAGCTCTCGATCGAGAAGTTGCGGGCGTCGCGCGACGACGCCTCGCCCGCGCTGCATCTCTCCCGTGACGACAAGAAGGCCATCAAAGACAGCAAGGAAGCCAAGGCCCGCGCGATGGCGAAGGGGCCGATCCTGCTCTTCGTCGGTCCGCCGGGCGTCGGCAAGACCTCGATCGCCAAGTCGATCGCGCGCTCGCTCGGACGCAAATACGTCCGTGCCGCGCTCGGCGGCATCCGCGACGAGGCGGACATTCGCGGTCACCGCCGCACGTACGTCGGCGCGATGCCGGGACGCATCATCCAGGGGATGAAGCAGGCAGGCAGCAAGAACCCGGTCTTTCTGCTGGACGAAGTCGACAAGCTCGGCGTGTCGTTCCAGGGAGACCCGGCGAGCGCGCTGCTCGAGGTGCTCGATCCGGCGCAGAACGACACGTTCACCGACCACTACCTGGGCGTGCCGTTCGACCTGTCGGAGGTGCTGTTCATCGCCACGGCGAACTTCATCCAGAATATTCCCGGTCCGCTACTCGACCGCATGGAAGTGGTGGACTTCGCGGGATACACCGAGCACGAGAAAGCGGAGATCGCCAAGCGCTACCTGATTCCGCGACAGATCGAGGACGCGGGGCTCAAGGGGAAGAACGTCGAGTTCACCGACGAGGCCGTGGCGCGGGTCATCTCCGAGTACACTCGCGAGAGCGGTGTGCGTCAGCTCGAGCGTCAGATCGGCGCCGTCGCGCGAAAGGTCGCGCGGCGCATCGCGGCCGGTGATCAGAAGGTCATCGAGGACGGCAAGATCGACGACAAGGAAGTGCGCGAGCTGCTCGGCCGGCCGAAAGTTCACCCCGAGCGCGCTGCGTCCGAGAACGAAATCGGCGTCGCGACCGGCATGTAC
>JBOHTL010000287.1:0-5173 GCA_050733735.1 Gemmatimonadaceae bacterium | reverse complement strand
CGCTGGAGGGCCGTCTCAGCTATCGTCGTCCCACTGGTGAGGTTCGTCTCGCGCTGCGGCAGGGGAACGATCGCGACTACTCGCTCAGCGGATCCTTCGTCGCAGGCACCCGTCGCGAGGTCCGCGTGACCGACCTCGCGCTCCGCATGGATACCACCGTATGGAGTCTGTCTCGCCCAGCGGTGGTCCATTGGCACGCGGCGGGCATCGAAGTGCACGACGTCGAGCTGCGGAGCAACAACGGCGGGCTGGTCTACGCGAACGGGATGCTGCCGACGGAAGGGAACGCGAACCCGCGCAGCGAGATGTCGCTGCCTTCGACGCCGACCGCGATCGTCGAGCGCGACGTGCGCGCGTCGGTCCAGGCGTACTCGGCGCGCAGCGATTCCACCGCGTTGCCTCGCACGACGACGTCGCTGGCCGTCAGCCGGCCGCGAAGATCGAAGTTCCGAATGTTTCCGCGCAGCACCCCCGCCGCGTAGACCTGACCGGACAGCGCGCTGCGCGCGAGCGTCGGCGGCATGTCCACCTGGATGCGCGGCATTGGGCGCCCGGTCGCCGCGCGTTCCACCTCCGTGGCGCGCGCGATTCTGATGGAGTCCTCACGCGCCTCTTCCAGCGCGCGGGCAACGACGGCTGGCCGCGGCGGCACGACGCCGGGCTCGGATGCACCGGGAATCCATCGGTTGTACGCGCCGAGTGAGTCGATGGCGACGCTGTAGCGCAGTTCGCCCACGCGACCCGCGGCCAGACCAAAGGAGCCGGCGGCCTCGAAGCGCGTGCTGCGCCCCATTGCTTCGAGACGCTGGACGTTCGCGAGACCATTCGCGATCGTCACCCGCACTTCGCCACTGTCGATGGCGACGCTGTCCCAGCTGGATGCCGCGAAGTCCGCCGCGAACGTCGCCCGCATCGTGGCCGGATTCGTTCCCGCGCCACTTGCCCTCACCGACGCGGTCACCGACGTCACCGGAGCGGACGCCATCACTGCATTGAGATTCAGCTGCCGTGTGTTCCCCGTCAGGTCGTAGCGCGGAGCGCGTCCACCGAGGCTGACGGTGCCATTCGCCTCGACGAATCCGCCGTCCGAAAGCCGCAGCGCGCTCGCGATTCGAAGCCGGTCGAGCGTGCCTCGCACGTTGATCGGCCCCGAAGCCGAGCCGCGCAAGCCGAGCTTCGGCGCGAAGAGCCCGAGCTCGGCGAGCGAGATGGGCCGCGCCTGCAGCCTGATGTCGAAGGTTTCGCCTTCGGCGATGGCGAACCGCGCCGTCCCCGCCAGCTGTGAGACGTTTCCACGATCGCGATGCGTGACGTCTCCGGCGACGGCCAGGTACGTCTCGGTGGAACCGTTCAGCGTGATGTCGCCGACGATGGTGCCGCCGATGGGCTGCAGCATCTCGGTGAGCGCGGGCGACAGTGACTTGACGAGCGCCACCTGCAGCGGGTCCGCATAGAAGCGGAGGTCCCGCATCCGGACGTCGCCGTTCACGTAGCCGAGGAAGCCTGCCCCGGACGCGCGGCTCGTGCCGAACTGCGGATCATGGAATGCGACGTTCCCCGCCAGGCGCATCGCGTTCCGGCCGCCCACGATCGTGAGTGATCCGTCCATGGTGCCAGGGCGCGGCGCTTCGAATTCGGGCACGAGCTGCTCGACCAGCTTCATGTTCACGTTGTTGAATCGCACGTCCGTGTCGTGGAACGCGAACGTGTCCGCGAAACTGATCGCGAACTTGCCGCGCAGCCGCGCCCCCTGCGTGCGCACGTCGGCGTTGTCGATCCAGTATTCTTCGGTGGTGCCGCGCCATTCCATGGTAAAGTTCAGCGGCCCCCCTCCCTCCGACGGAAAGCGCGGATACACCCACCGGAAGTCCGCGAACGATGCCGGTCGCGCGCGCGCCTCGATCGTGAGATCACCCGTCTCGAACGAGTAGCTGCCGTCGCCGCGCAGCTGGGATCCGGGCATGCGGACCGCCAGGTTGTGCCACCAGATCGAGTCGTTGTCGAAGCGCAGATTGCCCAGCATGTCCGTGACCGTCGCCGCGGGAGGACGGAAGGGAAGTGCCGTCATCTCCAGCGACGCGATGCGGGCGAGCCGATGTGTGAATCCGGGCTGCCGGATGCGCACGATCGGCGATTTCGCCGAGAGATCGCGCAGCTCGATGATCTTCTGATATCCACCGGGCGCGCGCACGACCATGAGACGCGGCTCTCGCACACCCCTCAAGGCGTCGCGCACCGAGCTGTCCTGCGCGGCCTGGCTCAGCGTCGTATCGGGAAGCCAGGGTGTGCGCATGATGAAATGTCCGTCGAGGATCGTGACGTCGTGGAACACGAGCCACGGAAGCATGGGCTTCTCATCGCTCGGCCCGCTCGTATCGTCGGGCGCGAAGATCACCTGGTAATTCCACTTCCCGTTCGGCGGCCGGTCCAGCACGACCAGCGGATTCTGGAGGACCACGTCGTCCAGATCGATCTTGCGCGTCAGCAGGTCGAGAATGTTGTAGTCGGCGCTCACGCGTTCGGCGACGATGAAGGGGCGGCCCGCGCTGTCACGGATGGCGAAGGCTTCGATGGTGGCGCCCGTGAGCAGATTGCCGCTGATGCGTCCGATGGTGACCTGGCCGTTCACGACGTCGTCGAGCTGATCCAGGACGAAGCGCCGCACGCGCTCCCGGCCCCAGTCGGTGCGGGTCAGGATCAGAATGGCGATGAACGCGATCGCCAGCGTCGCCGCGAACACGACGGCCAGGCGCCAGAGGACACGAGCGAGGTGGCGCGTGCTGACCGGCATCTCAGTACGCCTGTCCAATGCTGAGGTGCACGACCAGGCGGTTGAAAATCCCCCAGAACCCTGTCGCCGTCCCGCCGCTCACGAAGTGACGCTTCTGCTGGAGGCGAACGAGCCGCGTGCTGCCGCTGGCGTCGACGGCCGTGGTCACCACGGCGAGATCCTCGGAGAGCGGCGGATTGTAGCCCAGGTCGACGCGAATCGGCCCGACGGGAGAGCGATACCGGAAGCCGACGCCCGGCGTGATGGCGCCGGCACCGCGCACGAGCAGCCGAACGTCGGTGAGGTTGCGAAGCTCGCTCCCGCCGAGAATGGCGCCGTCGATGAACGCCGCCCATTCCATTCTTTGCGAGAACGGATACCGGAACTCGATGCTCCCCTCGATGAGCGACGTACCACCCACGGGGCGCGGCGTGAACTGGTCCTTCGTCAGCGCCGGATCATTGGGGTTGCACGATGCGATGGCGTCGATCGACGAGCCACAGCCGGCGGCCGCGAGCCTGTCGGGAGGGATCGTGAGAATCCTCGGACCCAGCTGGTTCTCGCCGTACCCGCGCACCGAGTTCGCCCCTCCCGCGTAGAACCGCTTTCCGGGATGCAGCACTTCGACGCCGATGCCATGCCCGAGCGGACGCACGTAGCCAAAGCGGATGTGCCCGGCGAGGACTTGCGCCATGGGATCGCGGCTGGGATACCGGAAATGCGTGTACGCCGACGCTTCCGCGAACACGCGGTTGAAGCGGTAGTCGGAGAGCGTGACGCCGGAGGCATGCTCCAGATCCACGCGCGCCAGATACCCTTTCGTCGGCGAGAAGGGCTGGTCGGTGCGGTCGACGCTGCCGCTGAGCTGCAACGGGTTCATGCGCTGGTGCCGGCGCAGCGTCGTGATTGTCGGCTGGTCGCACACGCCGTAGTTCACGCAGAAGTACACGTCGCTCGCCTCGACGCGCGCGACCTCGAACTTGTACCCGGCGCTCGCGGTGGCGCGAGGCGCGAGCGTTCGCGTGAACGAGAGCTGACCGCCATAGCCCTTGTCGATGTACACGGCGGGTGCGGCGCGCCGGTGCGAGAAGGCGCCGATGGAGATGGCGTTCTCGGGCTTCCGCAGCCACGCCGGCTGCGTCACGTCGGCGCTGATCTGCCACGTCGGAAGCTGAAAGCTGCCGCCGTCGAAGAGGTCCTCGCGTGGCTGACGGAAGAACCCGCGGCCGGCCAGCGCGCTTGCGCCGAGGTTGCCGATGGCGCCGGTGAGGTTGAAACGCCGGGCGCCGCCGAACGTGTTGTAGTTCGTGTAGCGTCCGTCGAGCTGCACAAAGTCGATGTTGTTGAACCCTCCCGCCACACGCGCTTCCTGCAGCTTCGCTTCGCGGACCTGGATCTCGATGTTCTTGATGCTGTCTGGGCGCGGCGACACGTTCAGCTGCGCGAGCCGGAAGAGGTTCGACTCGTAGAGGTTTCGCTGGCTCTGGATCAGGTCCGTATAGCGGAACGGCTCGCCCGTCCGGAGCATGATCGAGTTCTGAATCGTGTGAACGTCCACTTCCTCGTTGCCGCGAACGGTGATGGTGCCGACGGTCGTGGCCCAGTTCGGGTCGACGCGCAGCACCACGCTGGCGAGTCTGCGCGCTGTGTCGACAGTGATCGCCGTATCCACCTGGGCATCCGCGTGTCCCCTGTCCCACATCGCCGCCTGCAGCATGAGCCGCATCGTGTCGAGGACGACGAGATTGAGTGGATCGCCGGCCCGGAGGATCGAGAGCTTCCGGACGCGGTCCTCGTCGATGAGCGTGCTGTCGTACTGCACGCGCAGCGACGCGATGCGCGTCGGCGGTCCCTCGCGGATGTCGAAGACGACGCGCACCCGGTTTTCGCCGAGGCGCACGACGCTGGTGTCGACCTGGGCGTCACGGTACCCGCGCTTCCAGTAGAAAACCAGAATGCGCAGGACATCCCGCCGGAATTCCTCGCGATCGAGATACGCCCGGTTCCAGAGCGTGGGTGACCGACTGACGAGACAGAAGGGCAACCAGAGCAGACTGCGGCACTCGCTTTCGCTGGTCGCGATGGAGCGCATGAGATCGCGCGGGCTGACGCCGTTGACGCCGGTGAGGTCGAGGTCCCGGACCTCCGGCGCTTCACGCTGATCGCCGCCTTGCGCGGCAAGTGACGATGGCGCGAACGCGAGTACTGCTGTGACGAGAAGCCCAGCAACGACCCGCCCTCGCGCCTGGAGTAGTCCAGGGCGATGCATTGGCGGGCGCTAGAAGAGCAAGCGCCGGACCGGGCCGCCCTTGGCGAGCCCGACTGTTTCGCACGGCTACTGTCGGACAGCTACTGCGGACGAGGCACCTTAGCTGTCCGCCGTCGTTGTCCGCTGTTCCTGTC
>JBOHTL010000286.1:0-8523 GCA_050733735.1 Gemmatimonadaceae bacterium | reverse complement strand
GATCGGGGCTCACCTCCCTGGCGGTCCAGGAGGCGAACCACGACGCGACTGTTGCGTTGCGTGTGCGCACGGCCGACGTGAATGCCGACGGCCGCACGGATCTCGTCTGGAACACCACCGGCAGCGTCAACCGTGTCTACGTCAGTCTTGGCAAGGCCGACGGCACCTTCGATACGACGGTCCTCAGCCAGCTGAACGTCATCCCGGTCACCGACTGGGAACAGTTCTCGATGCTGCTCGCGGATGTCACGGGTGACGGACGCACGGAGATCGTCTGGAACCACGCGGCGACCACGAACCGCCTGGCCGTGGGGGTGGCCAGGACGCCTTGAGAGAGGTCCTCGGCGCTGGCACGAAGCATGAGGCAGAGCCGGTTGCGCCATGGCGCCGGCTGCTGCCTCAACCATCATCGCATGAGTCTAGACGTCCTCCGCCGCAACAATGTGAACGTCCAGGGCCGAGGGACCCAGCCCATGCTGTTCGCGCATGGGTTCGGCTGCGACCAGAACATGTGGCGCTTCGTCACACCGGCCTTCGAGGACGACTACAAGCTCGTGCTTTTCGACTACGTCGGATCGGGCAAGTCCGACCTACAGGCTTACGACGCCAGGAGGTATGCGTCGCTGGACGGCTACGCGCAGGACATCCTCGATGTCGTGAACGCCCTGGATCTCCGCGACGTCATCGTCGTCGCGCACTCGGTGAGCGGCATGATCGCCGCGCTCGCCGCGGTCGAGCAACCGGACCGCTTCGCGCACATCGTCATGCTCGGCCCATCGCCGTGCTACATCAACGATGAGGGGTACGTCGGCGGCTTCGATCGCTCGGACATCGAGGGGCTGCTCGCCACGATGGACCGAAACTACATCGGATGGGCGAATTTCCTCGCGCCGGTCGTGATGAAGAATCCCGACCAGCCGGAGCTTACCACGGAGCTCGTCGGCAGCTTCTGCTCCACCGATCCGACCATCGCGCGCCGCTTCGCCGAGGCGACATTCCTCTCGGACAACCGCGAGGATCTGCCGCGCATTCCCACGCCGTCGCTCATCGTCCAGCTCACCGACGACGCGATCGCCCCCGTCTCCGTGGGGCAGTTCATGCACAGCCGCATGCCCGCGAGCACGCTCAAGCTCATGGAGGCGTCGGGGCACTGTCCGCACATGAGCCATCCCGAAGAGACCGTCGACGTCATCAGGGAGTACTTTGGAGCCCGCGTCACCCACGCTGCCTGACGCGGCCGCTCTGCCGGCGCTTCTCGACGAAGCGCCGTGCGGCTTCGTGTCCTTCACCAGCAAGGGAACCATCACGGCCGTCAACGCCACCCTGGCGCGCATGCTCGGCTACGAATCGCGGGAGATCACGGGCGTGCAGGTGAGCACGCTGTTCACCGCGCCGACGCAGATCTTCATCCAGACGCACTTCTATCCGATGATGCGGCTGCATCAGCGCGCGGAGGAGATCTATCTCACGCTGAAGTCCAGGTCGGGCGAGCCGGTGCACGTTCTGGCGAACGCCGCGATGCGCGAGCGCGACGGCGTCGAGCAGATTGACTGCGTGTTCATGCGCATTCACGAACGGCAGAAATACGAGGAGGAGCTGCTGCGCGCGCGCAAGGCCGCCGACGAGGCGAACAAGGCGAAGGTGGAGTTCCTCTCCATGATGTCGCACGACCTGCGCACCCCGCTCAACGCGGTGAACGGGTATGCCGACTTGCTGCTCATGGGGGTGCGCGGGCCGATGACCGAGGCGCAGGAAAAGGACCTCAACCGCATCAAGGACGCGGGCAAGTTCCTGCTGGGGCTCATCAACGACATCCTGTCGTTCGCGAAGCTGGAGCTGGGCAAGGCGGAGCTGGACATCAAGCCGGTCGCGGTGGTGGGCGCGCTGATGCGGGCCGAGGAGCTGATGGGGACGCGCTTCGCCGACGCGGGAATCGTGTACCGGCGCGAGGAAGTCTCCGAAGATCTGCTGGTGAATGCCGATCCCGACCGGCTGCAGCAGATTCTCCTCAACCTCCTGACCAACGCGGCCAAGTTCACTCCCAAAGGGGGACGCGTCACGCTCTCGACCACCCGCGTGGGGGACCGGGTACACGTTTCCGTTGCGGACACGGGACGCGGGATCCCGGCGTCGCAGCTCGAGGCGATCTTCAAGCCGTTCTCCCAGGTGGATCCCGCGGATCGCAAAAAGGGGGGCGTGGGTTTGGGGCTGGCGATCGGGCGTGAGCTGGCACGCTCCATGGAGGGAGATCTCAACGTCGTGAGCGAAGTGGGGCGCGGATCGGAGTTCACGATCTCGCTGCCTGCGGTGTAGGGTTGGATCATGGGACGAGCCGCGGCGTCGCGGTCGAGCCACCTTCACCCCCGAGGAGCCCGCTGTTGTTCGAGCCCCAGCAGTATGTCTCCCCGTCGGTCGCAACGCCGCAGGTGTGAAAGCGCCCCGCGCGGACGCTCGTGAACTTCAGGCCGCCGGCGACCGGCGTGGGTGACGGGCGCCTCGTCTGGGTGTTGTCGCCCAGCATGCCGTCCTGGTTTCCTCCCCAGCAGTAGGCTGTACCGTCGCTCGTCAGCGCGCACGTGTGACGGTTGCCGACGCTCAGCGACGCGAAGGCGAGCCCTCCCACTACCGCCACCGGCTCGCCGCGATCCTCCATCGTCCCGTCGCCCAGCTGTCCGTCGAAGTTCGAGCCCCAGCAGTACGCGGCGCCCGCGGTCGTCAGCGCGCAGGCGTGGAAGCCCCCTGCCCCAATCGTGGCGAACGTGTGGTTGCCCGTCACCGCGACTGGCACGGCGCTGTTCCCCTGCACGCCGGCGCCGAGCATCCCGTTCTGATTGTTGCCCCAGCAGTACGCGACCGCACCCGTCGTGATTCCGCAGGAGAAGAGCCGGCCGGGGCTCACCTGCGCGAATACACGATCGCCGGCCACCGGCACCAGGCTCGATCGGCTGCCTCCGAAGGTCCCGTCCCCCAACTGCCCTTGATCGTTGCTGCCCCAGCAGTAGGCGACGCCGGTCGAGGTGACACCGCAGTGGTGCGAGTACCCGGCGACCGCGGCGACGAAGGTGTTGTTATCCGGCACGAGCCCTGGCGCGATCGCGCCTTCCCAACAGTACGCGGCACCGGCCTGCGTCACGCCGCAGCGCGCGTCGCGCCCCGAGGTGAGCGAGGTGAAGGCGATCTCCGTCGACACGCGCGTGGGGAGTCCGACGTCTCCCCAGCAGTACGCCGACCCGTCTGGCTGGAGCCCGCACGAGTGGAAGTAGCCGGCGGTGACGGACGCGAAGACGCCGCGCACGTCGAAGCTGGGGCTCGATGCCGCGGTCAGCCCGGGTGCCGTGGCCTGGAGCGCATACGTCCCGCTGCGGTCCAGGGTGATGTCCGTGAACGTCGCCACGCCTTCCATGGACGCGATTTGCGCCGTACCGCCGAGCGTCGCTCCCGTTGGATGCACGCCAAGCGACAAGGTCACGGGAAAACTGCCCGTCGTGTTGCGATAGCCACCGGCGTCCGTCACCTCGACGACGACGTCCGGCTTGATCGTCCTGCTTACCCTGCCGTTGCCGGGCTGCTGGACGAACGCCAGTCGCGCGGGCGGACCTGGGAGCACGGTGAACGCGTCGCTCACGGCGACTCGCAGTCCAGCGCCGCGGGCCATGAGCCGAAGGCCGGTGCCGGCCACCAACAGCCCGAGGTTTGGAAACGTGGCCAGCCCCTGCACTGCTCGCTCCGTTCGCCTACCCAGAAAGACCGAGCTCGAAGTATCGAGGGCGATCGTGACGTCCCCGTTCCAATCCGTTACGCGGCGTCCGCTCGCGTCCCGCGCCTCGACCTGGATCGCCGGTGTGAAGGGCTCGGCGCGCGTCGTGGTCACCGGCTGGACGACAAACGCGAGCTCCACGGCCGGAGGCTTCGGCTCGGTGCAGCCGACCAGCGTGAACACGGCTCCCAAGGCGACGACGACGACCTTCGTGTCAGTTGGCCAAGGCATCATTTCCTCCAGTTGCAGTTACAAACGGACGGAGGCTGCGATTCGTGCGCGGGTCTGCCGTCGCGGAAATCCAGGGTACGGCGGCCCCGTTCCCCGAACGTTCCCTGACTGAACCAGTTACGGTCGGCACGTCACCATGCCGGAAGTGCCAAGGAAGTCACCGTGTGTCCTGAGGGTCGGGCACCTTCTACGTAGCCGTTACGTAATCGTACGTAGCCGCCGGAGACGATGTCCGCGGTATACTCGCGTCGTCCGGCAACCTCGAACAGGAGACGTGACCATGATGCGTGCGAAATCCAGCCGCTGCACGTTTGCAGCCCTCGCAATGACCGCCATGCTGCTGAACGCCTGCACGAGCTGGCATCCAGTGTCGGGGAGCGTTCCGACCGCCATCGGGACGACGCGAGCGGACGTTTATCGCGTGGTTCTGCGGGACGGACGCGTATTGCACCTGCGGGGCGTTCGCGTGGCTAACGACTCTTTGGCAGGGATCGTACGGAACGCCATCTCGTCGTCACGCATCACACCCGAGGAGAGCGCTCGCGGCTATGCCGTTGAGATGAATGAAGTGGTCAAGGTCGCCGTCGCTGACGTCCGCTCACTATCCGTCTCGCGCTTCAACGCTGGGCGCACGGTTCTGGTGGTCATCGCCGGCGTGGCGGTGGCGTTCGTCATGCTCGCGGCAGCGGCCGTGAGCTCGATGGAGCTTGGCTTCGCGGGTACGTACTAGTAGCTACTTGGTGAGCGTCTGCCGATACTCGAGGAATGACCGTTGTCATTCCGTGCGCACGGCGACAGACTGTCAGATCCCTCCCGTAGCACTTTTCATGACGTTTCAGACGCCGCCAGCGCCTTCGCGCCCCGCTCCCCCCGCTCCTTCCCCGGGCTCGGCGCGTAGCCGCCTGTCCAAGTCGCGTTTCGTGGCCGGGAAGCAGTGCCACAAGCTGCTCTGGTGGAAAGTGCACGAGCCTCTGGCGGAGGAGCTGCAGCCGGACAAGGTGCTCCAGGACCTCTTCGACCAGGGCGCCCAGGTGGGGGCGCTCGCGCGAGACAGGTTTCCGGGCGGCGTGCTGATCGACCTGCCCCACAACGACTACGCGGGGAAGATCGAGGCGACGCGGCGCGCGATCGCGTCCGGCGCGCCGGCGATCTTCGAGGCCAGCTTCTCCGCGGACGATGTGTTCGTCGCCGTGGACGTGCTGGTCCGCGAAGGCAACGCATGGCGTCTCATCGAGGTGAAGTCGTCCACGTCCGCCAAGGAAGAGCACCTGCTCGACGCCGCGATCCAGCTGCACGTGCTGCAGCGCTGCGGCCTCGCCGTGCACGCGGTGGAGATCATGCACCTGAACAAGGAGTTCAGGCATCCGGAGCAGGGGGACCTGTTCGCGCGCGAAGACGTGACCGGCCAGGTGACGCCGCTCCTGCCGGGGATTCCCGCCGAGATCGAGGCGCAGGTCGCGATGCTGGCTGGCGGGCTCCCCGAGGTCGCATTCGGGCAGCACTGCCACGAGCCCCGTGAGTGTCCCTTCATGGAGCGGTGCTGGCCCAGCGACGCCGATCACATCCGGAATCTGTACAACGTGGGCAAGGTGGCCTGCCACAAGTACATGACGGCGGGGGTCCACAGCATCTGGGACATCCCGCCGAAGAAGAAGCTCCCGCCCGCGGCCCAGCGGCAGCTGCGCGCCATGCGGGAGAAGCGGATCATCGTGGAAGACACGCTGGCGGACGCGCTCGCGCCCTTCTCGGGCCGGCTGGGATATCTGGACTTCGAGACGATTGCGCGAGCCGTACCCGTCTGGCCCGAGATGAATCCGTGGATGCAGGCGGCGGCGCAGTTTTCGTATCACGAGTCCCGGCCGGACGGCAGTTACACGCACGCCGAGTGGCTGGCCGAGGGGCCGAAGGATGCGCGTCCGCTGCTGGCGCAGGCGATGATCGCGGCGACGCGGAACGCCGAGCGAGTGGTGAGCTATTCGGCGTTCGAGAAGACGAAGATCCGCGACCTGCAGGTGGCCGTCCCCGAGCTGCGCGACGAGCTGGTGGTGCTCGAGGCAAAGCTGATCGACCTGCTGCCGGTGCTGCGCGACAATGTGTATCACGCCGGCTTCCGCGGGAGCTTCAGCCTCAAGTACGTGCTCACGCCGCTCGTGCCGGAGCTCACCTACAAGGACATGGTGATCGTCGACGGGTTGACGGCGAGCGTGGAGATCGCGCGACTGCTGTTCGTGGCCGACCGGATTCCCGCGCACGAGCGCGATCGCGTGCGCCAGGACCTGCTGGCGTACTGCAAGCAGGACACGTGGGCGATGGTGCGTCTGCTCGAGGAGATGCGTGAGCTGGCCGGCATTCCGCCGCAGGGTTTCACGCCGCTTCGCATCGTGCGCTAGCTCGCGGCTATCCGCCGACGATGACCTCGCGAGCCGGAGTCTCGACGGTCTGGTCCAGGGTCACCACGGCGCCGCGGAGGTAATACAGACCGGGAGCGATCGGCTCTCCTTCGATATAGGCCTGTGCGGGATGCCACCATCTCGTGATCTGCATGGATTCGCCGGGGTTCAGCGACACAGGATCCGGGACGAAATAGATCGCCGCCGCGCCGATGCAGAAGTAGCCTTCGAGCGCCCTGCGCCCGGTCCGGTCGTACACTTCGAAGCCCGAAAACCCGCACGGACCATATGCCGAAGCAGGATACACCATCACAGGTCTGGACGACGCGTTGACGACGCTCAGCACGATACGGATCGAATCGTCCATCGCGATTGCCGCTCTGTCGAGCGACATGGTGAGTCGCAACGGGCCCGGCTCGGTGCCCGAGCAGGCGAGCGTGAACAGCGCGGCGACGAGCGGCAGAGTCTTCTTCATGGTTGCATTGGCCTCACCCATGAAACTCCGGCCGACGCCACTTTGGTCACGCGCCCAGCTTCTGGCACTCTCGACGCTGCTGTCGATCGGCGTGAGCTCGACGTTACCGGCCCAGACGTCGCGCGATAGCATCGTGCTCGTCGCCGTGGCTGGTCTATCGCAAGGCCAGGCGATACGGATCGCGACACAGGGCGGCCATTCGGTCGGGTGGTTTCAGGGGATACGGGGCGACGCGGTGCAGCTCGGTGCGCGCGACCGCGACCCGTTCACTATCCCGCTCAGCGCCGTCGACACCGTGTGGCGTCGCGCCACGCGCGCGGGACGCGGTGCGAAGATCGGTTCAGTGAGCGGTGCACTGCTCGGCGGTTATGCCGGCATGGTGTTCGTCGGCCTCGCGGGCGCGGAAGGCGGAGCCACGAACCGCATCGGGGGAGCGGAAGTCGCCGGCGGATTGGTGGGCGCGCTTGCTGGCGCAGTGAGCGGCGGTTTACTCGGTGCGGGCATCGGTGCGGCATTCAAATACTGGAAGCGCATCCACCCCTGAAGGCTGTTGGCTCAGGGTCTCCGCGATCGCGTCTGAGCGCCAGCCCCATATCCGAGCAACCGGCGCACGGAGCGAGGCCGCTTCTCCGGCGCGATGATCTTGAACTCGGTCGGCTCGAGGCTGCTGCCTGCGTGTCCGAGGAGCGTGATCGAGCCGCAGCGCTCGCACATGTAGCTCGCGTCCCATTTCCGGTACAGCTCAGGGTACTGGTCGCGATTGTATACGCGCACCGCGTAGTACTGCCACACACAGGCGGCGATCGTGAGCGCGCCGACGACGATCAGGCCCGGGCTCAGCGTCGCGATCAGGACGATCCCAAGGAGGATCAGCAGGACCAGGTAGCCGGAGGCGCGGCGGCGCTCCGGCGGCGCCGCCTTCACGGAGGGCGTCGTGTCTCCGCTGTCGTGAATCAGCGATAGCTTCCGATAGGCGTCACCGCCGCAGCTTCTGCATCTGGGCAAGGCCCGCGGATCTTTTTGCATGCACTCTTGACGATCCGGACGCGTGCTTTTCACTACGGTAGCGCCCGCCTCCCGGCCGGTTGTCAGTAGCCTCCCTCACATTCCTGACGCGGTCCGCGTGCCATGCTTACGGGTCGGCGGTGCAGCCGATACTCGAGAGGGCACACATGATCTCAGCGAAGGACTCCAGGGACCTGGACATTGATAGAGTCGCCCGGTTTCCCAACCTGGTCGGCAAGACCATAGCGGGCGTCGTCGTCTCCAAAGGGAGGCATCCGAGGGTGGAGCTTCACCTGGTGTTCACCGACGAGACCACCTGCGAGCTGTACTCGGAGGCCGATATCGACGGCACGTCTCAGGTCCATCCCGGCACCATGGACCGAGTGCTGGCCCGCTGCCGCCGCGACGGCCGGTCCGTTCGCGCGACCTCCGCGGCGATCGATCTGTCCGACGGCGCGTCCTGAAAGCGGCGGCCGCCTAGCGCGGAAGCAAGCTTCGAGCGGCCCAGCGCTCGGCTAGCTGAGCGGCCGATGGCGCCTGGGGCGGAACAGCCGGTCGACGAACGTCGTGTCCTTCTGCAGCTCACGGAACTCCGTGGCGTCGAGAAAGACGCCGTGACAGATGGGACACGACTCGATCCAGACGCGAGGCTTGCTGGGATCGAC
>JBOHTL010000285.1:0-5613 GCA_050733735.1 Gemmatimonadaceae bacterium | reverse complement strand
CGTGGAGACGGATCGGTCTCGTCCTCCTCGAAAACGTCGTCCTGCACGTCTGGCTCCTCGGGGGGCGGCATTCTCGATGACATTGCCATTCAGCGTTGCGTAGGCGGAGGTGTCGAGGCGCGCGCGGGCTGTGACTTCACCAGCGACTGCTGCAGCGAGCGCGCCTTGTCGAGGTGCTTCTGGAGGATCGGCACCGACTTGCGGATGTACTCGCGCACGGTCGGGCTTTTGGTCGCGGCGAGCGCGCGCGCGGTGTTTTCCAGAGCAGCCTCGTGCTCGGCGATGGCGTATTCGACGTATGCGAGATCCCATGCAGCTCCCGCCGGTGACGAGTCGACGTTTGCCCGGAAGGTTGCCGGCGCCGCATCGGGCGCCGTTTGAGTTTTCTGCGGGGTGAGGCGCAGCCCTTCCGCGAGCTCGCGCACGTCGCGCTGCAGTGCTTCGTGCTCGCGCGTCATCATCTCGCCGAAGTTGCGGATGTCGAGCGTGCTGCCTCGGTCGCCGCCGAGCGCGCCGAGCGCGGCGTCGGAGACGTGGACGTGCTCGAGCAGTCCGAGCACCTGGGCCTCGTTCATTGAAGCGGCCGCGACCGCCGCGATGCTGTCGCGCCGGCCAGTGGTGTCGGCTTCCGCCGCTTCGCTGCCCTGTGAGGCACAAGCAGCTACCGCGCACAGCAGCAGTGCGCAGTGGTATCGCATTCGATCAACCTCGCGCTAAGGCGAGCTCGAGATTCGCAAGTTCCGGGCTTGTGGGAAAGCGTTCTTATAGTCCGTCGGGGCCGTTCCGAAGAGAAGTGCGGTGAGCGAATGACTACGGGTTGGGAATGGTCACGGTCAATTCGAGAGTCGAGCCATCAGGCTGCTGATAACGGACTTCCACAGTGTCCCCTGGCTGTGCCTGAAGGATCCCGTCTCCCGGCATAATCTCGCGAAAATCAAGTGGCAGCCCGCCATATTGGCCCCACTTGCGCAACACGGGAAACGCCGCGAAGTGGGAACGCTCCGCGGCTCGCACTGCAGGATGTTGTTCAAGCTGCCTCACGGCTGCGGAAGCTCGTTCGGGGTGAAACACGAAGATCCCGCCGATTTCTCCGCCAAAGGACGCCTGCTCTACGCGAGCAGGAACAACGTTCAGAAGCGCGAACAACTCTTTCACGTGACGACCATCTTTCATAAGGACGTCAAGGTAGTGACACGCCATCTGGTAGTCATCGCACACAATGGGCCCGAGTTCAAAAGACTCCGCATCGCCCGTAGACGTGGTGAGATCCAGCTTCAGTCGCTCATTTGGCGTCAGCACACGCGTAGTGTCTTGCGGAGCCGCCGCCACTACCAAAAGGCCAGAATCCTTCAGAACGGCATCATCCGAGATTGAAAGGCTCCTCAGCTGAACCGTTGGATAGCGAATCGGCTCGGTTGGGCCATCACATGTCGCGACAGATCCAAGAAGGCCACCCAATGCTGCGAGTCGCATCCAGGCCAGAGATCGTTCCGCGCGTGAGGACTTCATAGCCGCTTCGGCGCGAATCACAGACAGTATGCATTGGGGTCGATCGACACCTCATGATCGTCGATCGCACCGCTGCCGCCGGCGTCTGTAACGGTGACTTGCAGCGTAAAGGGCGAGCCGTCGTTCTCGTACCAGAGCTCTGGCGCGTCCGGACCGACACTTTGATCATTCACAGACCACGCGTAGCTGAACGGTGCTGTGCCGCCGACGACGCCAGCATACCAGCTGCAACCCGTGCTTGCGCTGATCTCGGTGGGGCCTGTTATGGTGACAGTGTGCGGCGGTGGTGGCGGCTGATAGCCCACGGCCGCCGCTGCGTTGATGCGACCGAAACCGAAGTGCTGGTCCCAGCCATTTGGGCCGAGGTCGATGACGCTGACCCGCAGGTGCTGGGTCAGCTGTGCTACAGTCATCGTTGGGTACTTCGTCCACGCGAGTGCAGCGACGCCAGTCACCGTTGCGGCTGCGTACGACGTCCAACAGTCGAAGTGGTATTCTCCGTTCCCAATCATGCTGTACGACCAGAACGGCGCTGACAGATCGACGCCTAGCCCGTATCTCGATCCAACGGTACCGCACGGCGACCGCGGCCCGAACCAAAACGTATCGTCCTCGGTTGTCCCCGAGACACCGATGACTTCATCATAGCGAGCTGGATACATGACTCCTGTGAGACCGAGCGGATCCGCGCAGTTCTCGTTCGTGTTGCCAGCCGCTGCAACCATCAGAATGCCGGCGTTGGCTGCTCTGAGAATGGCATCGTAGAGTGCCTGTGAGGGAGTACAGAAACCGAGACTCATGTTCACGACATGGCGCGGATAGCCGCTCGAAGTCGCCCAGTCAAGAGCCGCAGTGACGTCAAATGCAGAGATCTGAAAGTTGTTATCTACGACCTTAATCGAGGCGAAACTACCAAGCTGATTCGCGGCGCCGATATAGCCCAGGTCATTGTCACGGCCGGCAATGACGCCCGCGACGAGCACTCCATGTGCGGTTGCGGTCCAGTAGCAGGTGCCCGTGACCGTGAAGTAGCAGTCGCCAAGGAATCCGGCGGGTCCGTCGCCGGAGCTGATATGAGTGAGGTCCAGGCCTGCGTCGATCATGGTGACATGCGATGACTGTCCGCGTTGGCCGGAGGACCACGCAAGTTGGGCAGCGATCTTCTTCATGCCCCAACTGGTGTCCTGAGCCTGGAGACTGCCAACCACTTCTGACTCGAGGTAGTTCACCACCGGCAGATTTCGAATCGCCGGCGCAGCGTCGGCGTCGATCCGTGCTGCGACAGCGGCAATGTTGCGATATGAACGGAGAATCTGGACGCCGTGCTGCTCCAGCAGCGCTCGAGCTGCGAGGTTCTCGGCTGCTGTGATCGCGGGCAACACACCCGATACGGACGTGCGTGTCGCGGCTATGGGCTTCAATCCGATGCTGACCAGACCCCGAGACGTGCGCACTTCATCGATCAGCTCCTCGTCAGACATCGCGCGAACAGTGTGCAGCCCGGACACACGTTGTTCGGGAATCAGTGGCGCTGGTTCTGGAAACCTTGGCAGCTCTCGATCTCCGGCGCTGTTCGTGAGCAGCTTCTGAACCATCTCGGACGTCGGAGGGGCATGAAGTGAATCACTACAGCCCGAAAGCATCGAGGCGACCAGCGCCAGACGCGACAAGCGCTGAGCCACTTGCCTTACAGTAATTTGATTCTGCATTGTAAGGTTGAGTTAGTGTACTCTCACACACTGGGCCGTCAATCTTCCGCCGCGCTCGTTGCGGCGTCGCTCGCAGCGCACACTATTCCGGTAGTTCTGGAATCGCAAGCTCCGACAAGCGGGCCCAAGAGTCTCGGCCTCGCGTGCGCCGACGGTAAATTTCTCGACCCGCAGGCTACGCTGGCGGTGCCTTGGCGCCGGCTTCGCGCGGCGGTGAGCATCGTGCGCAGTTGGTTGGCTCACCTGCGCGTGTACGCGCGCCGCCGAGAACGCACCCGCATCGCATCATTTCTTGTGGACGTGCGGGCCGAGAACCCTTGCCCTCAACTGCCTGAGACGATCGTGAACGTCACCGTGCGCGTCGCGGGCACGGGCATGTGAACCGTTTCGTCGGCGCTCAGGCGATACGTGATCGGCAAAGCCGACGCCGCGAGGGAGGAGATGCCGGTCACGAGATCCGCGCCCGCGGTGCTCAGTTGCACGTCACCGGCGCTCGATGCGCCCTCGGGTGCGGCGAGCGACACCTCGAGCCGAACGCCGTTTGGGAGAGCCGCGTCCAGCGACGCGGTGATCTTCTTGTTCGCCTCGTTCGTCGTGATCGCGTAGCTGCCCCCACTTGCCGTCACGCTCGAGGGCGCCGATCCCGCGGTCGCACTGTTGATCACCATTGGGGCGGGTGCACCGGTCACGCCAATCTGGTTGATCGCGGTGACCTGGAATCGCACCACCTGCGTCGCCGTCTGCGCTTCGAGACTTGCGAACGCGAGAACGGCAAATGCGATTGTCGTCGTCGACATCATTGCCCGCATGGACCGAAGTATCGGTCGATCGGGCGAATGTCGCTAGCCGGTGGGAAATCGAACGATGAACCGTGAGCCCCGGCCGATCTCGCTTTCGACGGTCAGGGTGCAACCCATTGCTTCGCAAAGCTGGCGAGCGAGCGGCAGGCCGAGCCCCGTGCCGCTGTAGCTCCGACGCGTGCCGCCCTGGAGCTGCTCGAAGGGAATGAAGATCTGCTCGAGACGATCCGAGGGGATACCGATGCCGCTGTCCGCGACCATGAGCCGCGTTGGCCGTCGGGTGGCCGCGTCGGTCACCAGGGTGATCTTGATGGAGCCGGCGCCGGTGAACTTCACGGCGTTGTCCACGAGATGACGCAGGACCTGTTCGAGGCGGCCGCCGTCGAGCGCGATCGGCGCGCACGACTCCGGCAGCACCGCGAGCATCCGCAGTCCCTTCGCGACGGCGGACGATCTGTATGACAACACGACCTCGCGCGCGATGCGCGCGACGTCGACTTGATCAAGAGCCACTGTGAGTTGTCCCTGTTCGATGCGTGATTGATCGAGCACATCTTCCACGAGCCGCAGCAGCTGTTCGCCTCCAGCGCGCACCCGGCCGAGCAACTGCACATCCTCCGGGCGCTGATTGCCGGCGCCGTTCTTCTCGAGCACGCGGCTGAATCCAATCACCGCGTTGAGCGGCGTGCGAAGCTCGTGGCTCATGCGGGCGAGAAACTCCGCGTGGGACTGCTGCGCGGCACGCTCGGCGTTCACTGCTTCATGCATCGCGCGCATCGCTTCACGACGCATGCGTTCTGCTTCCTGTTCGCGCGCGCGCAGTTCTTCGCGCGCCTTGCGGCGGGACCACAGCTCACGCACCGCCATGAGCGCCGTAAAGGGCGCGACCGCGAGGGCGACGTGGAGCTCCGACAGTGGCTGCATCATGGGGGAGTCCGGGTGCACCGTGCCCCGTTGCCGATGCTCTGGCAACGGGACGACGGAGCGCATCCTGGATCGTGAGAGTTACGGGCCGGCGGTGATGGTATAGGTCACTGTGCGGGTCGTCGACGCCACGACACCTGCGGCCGGCGTCGCCGAGAGAGTGTAGATCAGGTCCAGACCACTCTCGGCCAGCGTGGAGATGTTGCCCACGAGATCGACCGACGACGTGCTGAGGGGGTTCGGACCAAAGCTGGTTCCACCCGCCGGCGCTTCGAGCTGTGCTCTGAGCGTCACGTTGGCCGGCATGGCCGCGTCGATGCTCGCCGTGATCTTCTGGTTCGTCTGGTTCGTCGTCACCGCCCAGCTGAGCGTCACGCTGGCGTCAGTGGGATTGCTACCGGCAGTCGCCGTCGAGATGGTGAGCGACTGAGCGCCGCCCGTTACCGCGATCTGGCTGATTGCGTTTACTGCGATCGTCACGTCCTGCGTGACCTGTGCTGAGGCCGTGGAGGCGACCGTCATCATCGCCAGCGCGGCCAGGATGCGTCCTGCGTTCATTGCTAGCTCCGTTTTCGAGGGAAGAGAGAGTTGAACCACGCAGCAACGATCTCATTCCTTCGATTACGGCTTCATGTCTCGACCATGACGCTTCCGTCACGATCGGCAGGGTG
>JBOHTL010000284.1:0-5006 GCA_050733735.1 Gemmatimonadaceae bacterium | reverse complement strand
GATGTCGTCGCCGCGCGTTTCGTACTCGGTGCAGCCGTCGGCGAAGAGCGTTGCGCCGCGCTTCATGGCGAAGAGCGACACATGGCGGTGCAGTGGGGCTGCCTGAACGGGGCGCTCCATCCTGGCTTCGGTCGCGCTCACCTTGATCGGAACACGCTCCACCGGTCCGAAGGCGGCGTCGGCCACGGTCGTGCCGCGTGCGACGTCGGTCATCACGACGAGTCGCAGACGATGATCCCGTGCCGTATTGTCGCCCAGCACGCCGAACCGAAGAAAGCTCGCGCCGGCGTCGAGGACCAGGCGCAGTCGCAATTCGATGCGCTCATCGCGCGCGCTGAGTGTCCAGAGCTGCTCGACGGCACCGACGACCGGACCATCGTGAATCACGCGCGTCTCGACCAGACGGGAGCGCAGCTTCGGCTTCCCGATAGATGGTGTGTAGAGGTCACCGCGGTCGGTGAGGCTTTCCCATCGCAACAGATCCTTGACGACGCGGCCGCTGGTGAGATCCTCCAGGGAGATCCGTCCACGGCGATCCCATGCGACCGTGATGCGACCATTCGACATCGCGCGGCCTTTCACGCGCACGCGCATGGACGCGGGGGGCAGCGACGCGGGCACGGCATCCGTCAGCGGAATCGCGGAAGTGCCGTAGCCGGGGACGTTTTCCACCCAGAAAGCGACGGGAAACCGGACCACGGCGTCATTGTCCGGATACGCGCGTGGCGATTCCGTGCGTTCGTGCATGATGCTGGCATCCGCGAAGGGAAGATCGGCTGGCGTCCGCGATGCGGCGCTCGGCGCCGAGCCTGGTCCGACCCCAACGTCGTGCAGCTTGACGCTCACGTCGGCGACGGCGACGCCCGTGCGCGCGCGCGGAGCGCAGTTCCGGACCAGCACGACCGGTTGCCACTCTGCCTGACGCAGCCGAGCCCCTTCGCGGTCATGCCCGACGAGATCGAACAGCGCTTCCTCGCGCAGTCCCACGGCTTGTGAGGCCACGCTCTCGAGGCGCGCGTCCATCGCGCGTGCGACCTGATCGATACTGCAACCGCATAATGTGTCGTGGGGCTGGGACAGGAGGAGTGGCTTCCATGCGGCGCGCGTGAGATGACGACGCGCCCTGCCGTGATGAAAGGCGGCCAATGCCACCCAGGGTTCGACATCACGCACGAGCTCGCGCTCGGCGAGAACGTAGCGACGCTTCTGCGGCGTCCGGCTCGCAAGCGTGCCCTGGAGGGTCCATGTGTACCCGTAGGAGTCGCGCAGCTCACCGCGAACTTTGGCGACACCCCTCGACGTGCTGACCCGCCTGAGCAGGTCGACAGCGAAGTCCGCCAGTGATCCCGCGTTGATCGTGTCGGGCGATGCGGCGTCGGCCAGCCTCGCGAGCGCGTCGTCGAGATCGCGCTGACGCGCGTGATGGTCGGCGCCGTTCAACAGCAGGTCAGGGCCGATCGCCTTCCGCTCGCTGAACTCCGAGCGGATCCGAGCCCAGCGCTCACGCGCTCGGTCTCTCTCCAACGGCAGGCTCGAGCCCAACTCATAACCGGAGCGGGTCAGGTGGTACAGCACGACGTCCTGTCCGGACGCCGACCGCCAGCGGGCGACGTTGGTGTTCGGCCATCGGGCGCCGCCGAGTCCTCGCCAGAGGATGACGACAGGCTTGTCGAAGCCACGCGCGAGGTCCGGCAGGACCGCGGGATGCCCGAATGAATCCGGACAATACAGCACGGGAGGGGCTTCGGCCCGCAGTGCCCGGAGCGCGCGGCGTCCGGCGAGCAGGTTTCGCACGAGACCTTCGCCACCTGGAATCAACTCGTCGGCGAGGACATACCATGGACCGGCCTCGATTCTCCCCTCCCGCAGAAGCTTCGCGAGCTCAGATGCCCGCTCGGGTCGCACGTCGAGATAGTCCTCGAGGACCACTGCCTGGCCGTCGAGCAGAAAGCTCCGACCGCTGGGCGGGGGATCGTCGAGCAGCTCGTCGATCAGCGCGACGAGCCGCTGCCGGAAGCGTTCAGCGGGGTGATACCACTCGCGATCCCAATGGGTATGGGAAACGACGTGCACGGTGAGCATGACATAAAAAAGAGGCCGGGCCGCCAGCGCACCATTGCACGCTCACGACCCGACCTGACACCGCAGGGTGCGAGACCGCTTTAAGCCACCGGGCGGCGTCCCGTGATCACCCGATACAGCACGACGATCACGGCAATCACCAGGAGTATGTGGATCAGGCCTCCAGCGATGTTGAAGACGAATCCGCCGAGCAGCCAGAGGATGAGCAGAATGATTGCGATTGTCCAAAGCATTGTTAAGCGCTCCGCGAAATGTTGGGGGGCACGTTTCGATCGGGCCCGCCGCGATCGCGGTCGGTTCCACCCGGTACATGTGTCAGGCGACTCATATAGACACGGACCGCGCGTACATCGTGGCCGACATCGACCATCAGGACCGCCAGATCACCAATGCCCCACAGAGCACCGGCGAGCACGATCAGTCGGCTGGCTTCACCCAGCAGAGTCGGAATGGCCGCGCTGCCCTGCGTCGTCAGCCCCGTGATGATCTCGGCGACGAGCAGCAGCAGCAGAATGACCGCGATGAGCCTGAAAAGCTTCGACAGGTAGCGCAGCCCGACGTATGGCTCGAGGTCGGTGGCGCGTACACCCGGAATCTCCGGCGGCTCGGTCACGCCCTTCACCGCATCTCCAGTTTTCTGCCGGACTTCTGCGACCAAATCGCTTGTCCGCCTTTGCTCCGCCATTCATCCCCCCGAGGATCCGGTCCAGCGCGCACGGTACCCGCGCGTGTCGATGTGAATGAAAGGTCCGTGCCCGCAGCACGCTACGTACACGCCTGCACCCCCGATCAGCTCCGGATGGGCGCGTTCCACCCGGTTGACGGCGTCTTCCATGAAACGCGCGTCCCCGATGTTGACCCGCCCGTCACCGTTGAGATCGTCCATGTTGCCGTCGCGGTCGTTGTCGATGTACACGTCCGCTGCATCACCATACATGTGTCGGCTGAGATCGGCACGTCCCCCTGTGTTGCCACCCCCCGCATTGTAGGATGGCGTTCGGAAACCGCTCATGACGGTTACTCCTGCCGTATTCACGCCACGCGACCGCAGGTCGGCGAGAACGAGCTCGAGTTTGTCGATAAGACGTGTCTCGAGCGCGAGGTACTTGGGCCACACGTTCGGCTGATTCTTCGTCAGGAAGTGACGCAGCTGGAAATGTTGTGAAATGTTCATGTTCTGGTTCTGCTGCGTCACCTGGATGAAACCGCGCGGATTCGCGTAGCGATCCGCAGGTGCCCTGCTGGGTCCCACGCGACCGCGGGTGCTCTCGCCGGGCCAGCTGCCGAGCATGTAGCCACCCACGCGACCACGCTGCTTCTGGTTGAACGGCGTCAGCACGATCTGCGTGAAGTTGTTGACGGCGTTCAGCGCCTGATTCACTTCGTTCGGCAGCACGAACGCCGCGCGCAGCTGGCCGCTCGTCCCGCGCGCGCGCCGTGCGAGCGCCTCGAGCGCCGCGTCCTTGACGTACGAGGCGGTGGGCGCGTCCCTCGACAGCGCCGCCGTCACCCGACTTGCCGGACGCGCCACCACTTCACCGCGCGCCTCGGCGGCATTGGCGATGCGAATGGACCAGATCCACGCCACGACGAACAGTGCGACGAATATCGGGCCGGCCATGTTCAGGATGCGCTCGCCGCGCGCGCTCAGTCCCCGGCGTTTTGACAGCGCCGGTAGCGGTGGGTTGTTTCCTGCGTTCGTTGGCTCGGTCATTCTCAACTGCGCATGGATCAGATACTCGAATTCTTCAACCGTCTGCGTGACGTCAAGGCACTCGTTCAATGGGGCGGCTACGTCGGTCTCACCGCCATCATTTTCGCCGAAACTGGTCTCGTCGTCGGTTTCTTCCTCCCGGGCGACTCGCTGCTTGTCACCGCCGGATTGTTTGCCTCACAGCCACAATTCGGATTGAACGTATACCTCCTCGGCACAATTCTCAGCATCGCCGCGATTGTCGGCGACGCCACCGGCTACTGGATCGGCCGGATGAGTGGACCGCGATTGTTCAGAAAAGAAGAGTCGATGTTCTTCAAGCCAAAGTATCTGCGCCAGGCACACGACTTCTACGAACGCCATGGCGGAAAGACGATCGTGATTGCGCGATTCATGCCGATCGTCCGCACGTTTGTGCCGGTTGTAGCGGGCGCGGCCGGGATGGCCTACACGCGCTTCACCTTTTTCAACATTTTCGGGGGGATTTTCTGGATCTGGAGCATGCTGTTCACCGGCTACTTCCTCGGACGCTACATTCCCGGCGTCGACGAGCACATCGAGCTGGTGATCATCATCGTGGTCGCGCTCTCGATCATGCCGGGCCTTTACCATTGGTGGAAAGCGCGGCGCGCCGCAGCGGCGACCCAGAACACCTGAGGAAGAATATCATGCCATTCACACTGCCCTCACTGCCCTTTCCCGCGAACGCGCTGGAGCCGCACATCGACGCGCGCACGATGGAGATTCACCACGGCAAGCACCATCAGGCGTACGTCACCAATCTCAACACGGCGCTGGAGAAGGCGCCGGAGCACGCGAACAAGCCCATCGAGCAGGTGCTCTCGGGTCTCAATTCGGTTCCCGAAGCGGTGCGCACCGCCGTCCGCAACAACGGCGGTGGACACTGGAACCACACGCTGTTCTGGGAGATCATGGGCCCGAACGCGGGCGGCACGCCGGGCGGGAAGCTCGCGCAGGCCATCACGTCGTCCTTCGGCGATTTCGAGAAGTTCAAGGAGCAGTTCGCGGCAGCCGGCGGCGGGCGCTTCGGCTCCGGCTGGGTGTGGCTCCTCAACGAAGGCGGAAAGCTGTCGATCACGAGCACGCCGAACCAGGACAATCCGATCATGGACGGCAGGTCGCCGCAGTCCATTCTGCTCGGGCTCGATGTCTGGGAGCACGCCTACTACCTGAACTACCAGAACCGCCG
>JBOHTL010000283.1:0-5640 GCA_050733735.1 Gemmatimonadaceae bacterium | reverse complement strand
CAATGTCCCTGCCGCGCTGAGGGAGAAATGGGGAACGAAGGTGGAATTCATTGGCGCCGACGCCAGTCGCCGGCTGGATCCCCGGGAAGCCGCCGTGACTTACACGATCGCGCCCGTCACGACGGTGGGTCCTTTCGCGCGTATCCACATCACGGCCGCCGAACAGGTCGCGCGCGCGGCGGATGAAGCGCCCGCGCATTTTGCGTCGGGGGTGACGTACTACCTGATGCGTCGCGGCGGCGAGTGGGTCATCGTCGCGACCGAAGGGTGGGTGACGTAGCGGCGCTACAGCGGGTGCGCGATGTCGGCGCCCTTGGCGAGCGTCAGCAGTTTTCGGCCGATGACGACGTGCACGAGGATCAACGCGAGGAACAGTCCACCGAGCGAGATCCAGGTCACCACGGCATTGATGGTGTCGATCCCGCCCCGTGTCAGCGGACGCGTGATGAACACCAGAAAACCAAAGAGCGCGAGAAGTCCCGCGCTCGCGCCCAGCGCGCCCAGTCCGGCCAGCTTCGCGAATTTGGGAGGCATGCCGTTCAGGCTACCGGCCCCGCTCAATCCTCGCTAGACGGGGATCGCGCCTCCGACTCGTTCGGCAACGTGTCGGGGATGTCGTGGTCGGACGGCTCGGCGTCGTTGCCGCGGTGTCTGGCCGGTCAACCCGGCCCCCAGCGACGACACGGCGGTATCGACGGTCCGGAACACCTGCGTCAGAATCTCCGGATTGCGGTCGAGGGTCTGCACCACGCGCGACACGATGCGCGCGACGTTGTCGAGATCGACGTACAGGTACGCCTCGGCGAACACGCCGGTGATCCCCAGCTGGACCTCCTTGATCCCCACATCCACGCCGGCCGTCACCTGAACGAGGTTCATGGCGTTGGCATCGAGCGCGACGTGTGCGCGCACGTCACGCACGGTGAGGCCGATGGAATCGACCGACAGTTCGGGAATCTCGAGGATGACGTCGCGATTCGGCGTCAGTCCGGGCTGCATTGACGCCGTGAAGCGCTGACCCGCCGGCCGACGCTGCGTGGTGTCGCGCTGCTGCGCCTCAGCGGCGTTGACGAAAACCAATATGGTGACGCCAGCCAACCACGCCTTCATACCGTCATCTCCGAGGTTGTCCTGTGCTGTCCATCGGCGCACGACGCGACGACGCTGTGTCCGATCGCCTGACGCGCACATGGACCAGGCCGCGCGCACCGCGCAGTGACAGCGTCGAGTTCCGCATCTCGAGCACGGCGCCGGCGCAGTACCGACCCCTGTCCTTTGCCGCGGTGTCGGGCGCAGTAGTCGTGCCAACCGTGACCGCCGCTCCCCGGCAGCTCAGCCCAACGTGAGCCAGGAGGTACGGCCAGGTCCACGTCCGCGATACGACATTAAAGCGAATGACGGTGTCCGTTACAGTCGCGACGGGCGCCTGCGCGACGCTCTGTGCCGATGCACCGCATGCGAGGCTCATCGCCATGAACAATCGCCTCATGGCGGCGGGCGGCGGGTTGCACCGCTGGTATCCCGAATCTGCAGTGCGGCGCAGGCGTCCGGTCGCTGGGCTGACTGTCCCGTGATCCGGCTGGCCAGACATTCCGCGTTCACGTGTCCCAGGACTTCCACGGCAATGAAGACGTCCCGGTACGTGACGCCGGGCTGAACGGGGTCTGGCAGGTTTCTTCGCTCGAGCACGCGAACAGAATCCAATACGCCGCCACAGAGGCGCACCTCGATGCGCGGCTGCGATGCGAATCGAACCTCGCGCGCGCTCGCTGATGCCCGGAGGATGATAGCGGGAGATTCCGCCGCGGCTCTGCGGGTCGACGGAGCCCGCAACGTGGAGTCGCGGCCGACCGAGTCGCGCTGCCGGGACTCCTGCGCGGCGCCCTGCACCAGGCAGCTCAGCGAATCCGGAAATGCAGGGACGGCCGGGGCGGGCTCCTGTGCCGATCCTTGTGACGAAGCAAACGTCACGAGAGCGCACAGGAACGACCAATGGCGACACATGCTGACTGGCCAGGGCGTCAACATTCGTGCCCGCCGCGGCAGATCGGGCGCCGTTTTTGCGTCGATGGGCGCCGCGCGATGAATGCGCCCGAATACCTCATACGATCTGGGACGATCTCCATGCGCCGCTTCGCTGTTCTGTTCGTCGCTGCGACGACTCTTTGCGCCACGAGCTCGCCGGGCTTCTCGCAGGTGAGACCGGGAGCGCAGCCAGTCACACAGCGGCAGCAGGGTACGCGCGACATGCACGTGGCCTGTGTCGGCCTGGACACGACGCGCACCTTTCAGCGCGGCATCGGAGACACCCTGCGCCGGACAGGCGCACTTCCGGGCGATACCGCGCGACGCGTCTCCGGCGGCACGGCGCGGTCGCAGGAGTATCCCGAATTCGACGTCGTGCTCGACATTCCGAACCTCTGCGTCGAGCGCATCTTCCTCAAGGTCGACAGCGTCACGGCGCGGCTGAACCTCAACGCGCAGGTGGCGAATCTCGTGCGCGTGAATGCGGGCGCGGATGTGCTCATCGGCAACGTCGACCTGACCATCCTGGACGTTCGGGCGCGCGCGCTGCTGCTCGTCGATCTCGACGACGTCGTTCACATCGTCGACCAGACGCTGACCTTCGTCGACAACAACCCGCAGATCATCGATCAGCTGGGCAGCACGCTCCAGAACACCGTCGGTACCGTGGGGAACGTGGTGGGGAGCACCGTGCGAGGTCTCGTGCTCGGCGTGACCCGGCTCGCCAATGGCAACACCCTGCAGCGCATCGTGGATCAGGCCACCGGCAACATTCTCGAGCGCACGCTGTCCGCGGCGGGCTCGCAGGTCGCCGATCGCATCGTCGGAAACCTGCTGCGACTTCCGACGCTTCGCGAAACGACGAACACGGCGGGACAGGCGGTCCGTCAGGTACGCGACACCGCGGGCTCGCTGCTCGAGTACACCTTGGACCGCGCGTCGAACCGCATTCTCGGCGTCAGGCTGTTGCAGGCCGCCACCGGCAATCGCTAAAACGGCGTTCTCAGGCCAGAACTTCGACTCCGGCCGAGGTCACCCGATGTGAAATGAGCGGCAGCGGCGGCTCTGCCTCGTCCCCGATCGTGATCGCGGTGCGCAGGGTCGCGCGGCCGCGCTCGATGCCGGCGCGATCGCGCGCGTAGATCGACGCCAGAGGCTCTCCCGCTTCCACCCAGTCACCGGGCTTCGCCGTGATCACGAAACCGACGGCGGGATCGATGACGTCGGCCATCGTGTTGCGTCCACCGCCCAATGCCACGACGCCGCGACCGACGGCGCGCGGCTCCACGTGCTGCACGAACCCCGCGCGCGGTGCGGTGCACAGCTCGCACTCGGCGGCCTGTGGAAGAATGGCCGGATCGTCCAGCACCTCTGGGTTGCCACCCTGGCGCTCCACGATCCTCCGAAACTGCTCCGCCGCTTCACCCGAAACGAGCGCCTTTCGCAGTTCGTCGAGACCGCGCTCGCGCTCCTTCGCGACGCCGGCGAGCAGCAGCATCTCGACGGACAGGGCGAGCGTCACTTCGACGAGATCAGCGGGGCCCTCGCCCCTGAGCGCGGCGATCGCCTCCTCGACTTCGAGCGCGTTGCCGCACGCGCGACCGAGCGGGCGATCCATCGCCGTGAAGAGCGCGACGACGGGACATCCATGGCTCTCTCCGATGCGGATCATCTCACGCGAGAGCTGCATCACCTGATCGAGCTCGGTGAGGAACGCGCCGCTGCCGCGCTTGATGTCGATCACGAGACCAGTGAGATCCTCCGCGAGCTTCTTGCTCATGATGCACGACGCGATGAGCGGGATGGACTCGACCGTGGCCGACGCGTCGCGCAGCGCGTACAGCCTGCGATCGGCAGGCGCGATCTCCGACGTCTGTCCCATGAGCACGCATCCGAGCTCCGCGAGCTGTTTGTGCGCGTCGTCGAGCGTGATGTCGGTGCGAAAGCCCGGGATGGACTCGAGCTTGTCGAGCGTTCCGCCGGTGTGCCCCAGTCCCCGGCCGGAGACCATCGGCACGGCGATGCCGAACAGGGACACGAGAGGCGCCAGCACGAGCGAGACCTTGTCTCCGACGCCGCCAATGGAGTGCTTGTCGAGGCGCGGCTTGCCCAGCGCGGCGAGATCGAACCGCACTCCCGAGTTGAGCATCGCTTCGGTCAGCGCCGCGGTCTCGCCGTGATCGAGCCCGCGGAGGAAGCAGGCCATGAGAAACGCGGACATCTGATAATCCGGCACATGTCCGGCAGCGTACGCCATCACGAGCGCGCGCCACTCGCCTGGCTCGAGTCGTCCACCATCGCGTTTTCGTTCGATCAGCCGATGAGCGAGCATTGACCCGATTTCGATGGACCTCTAACGTAGCCGCGCGGTACAAAGCACACGCGCGCGTCATTCCCCGTTTGTGGAGTGTTGCATGAACATGCGTCACGTATTGATCGCGGCAACCATCGTCGTGTCCGCGCCCTTGTCCGGGCAGACCGCGGCCGAGCACGTCGTCATGGGCGATCGCGAGCACGACGCGATGAACGCGGCCGGCGCGCTCGCGCATTATCAGACGGCGATCCAGGTGGATCCGAACAACGCCGAAGCACTCTGGCGGGCCTCGCGTGAGGCAGTGGACCTCGGTGAGTTCGACGATGCGCGGCGCGACAGCCTGTATCAGCTCGGCGAGCTGTACGCGCGGAGCGCGGTGCAGGCCAACGCGAATTCATCCATGGCGCACTTCGCGCTCGCCAAGGCCATCGGCCGACGCGCCCTCTCCATGGGCGCCCGCGATCGCGTGAAATTCGCGGGGGTGGTCCGGCAGGAAGCGCTGGAGGCGCTGCGGCTGGACTCGCTCAACGCGGGCGCGCTGCACATCATGGGGCGCTGGCATGCCAACATCATGCGACTGAGCGGCGTGTCGCGGTTCATCGCGCGCAGACTGCTCGGCGGCAAGATCTTCAGCGAGGCGAACTGGCGCGATGCGGTGCGTTACCTGGAACGAGCGGCCGCGCTCGAACCCGATCGCATTGTGCACACGCTTGCCCTCGCGTCCGTGTACGCCGATACCGGCGACAAGACGAAAGCCCGGGAAACGTACCAGGCCACGCTGCAGCTGAAGCCCGCCGATTTCAACGACTCGCATTATCTCGAGCAGGCTCAGCGCGAGCTCGACGAGCTGCGATAGCTAGTCGTCGGCGACCAGATCCTCAGCGGCCAGCCTGCTCCGGCGGCGCGCGCGCTTCAGCTTGAGCGTGGCGCGTCGCAACTCGTCGCGCAGGTCCAGCCAGGCGTCCTGAGAGCGATACCCGGCGCGCCGAACACGTCGTCGAAGCGCTCGGCGCGCGTCTCGTCCCTCCAGAGGTGCGTACAGGAGTGCCAATCCGGCGCCGACCAGGAGCCCGACCGCCATTCCCGCCGCGGCTGCGCCAACCGGACGGGACTCATTTGCGGACGCCGACTTAGGCTGCTGAAAGCGCGCTTCTCCGACTTTGCCAGCGTAGGCCATTGCCACTCCGGGACTTGAATTGGTAAGAAACTTGCTGCTCTACCTGCGATAGTTCGTTACAAGGTTACCCAATCCGCAGCCCTACTGGTGCAACGGAAAGGGACTCGCTTGCACCGAGGCAACT
>JBOHTL010000282.1:0-5514 GCA_050733735.1 Gemmatimonadaceae bacterium | reverse complement strand
GTGTGACACCTGGCCGTTGGCGATCCGGTACTCCAGCCGCGGGATCATCGTCGTGGTCAGGTACTGCTCGAACACCTTCGAGACGTCGATCCCCGCTTCGCGACTGAAGTAGTCGCGGAGCTGCTGTCCGGTGATCGTCTGGTGGCGGAACGTGCGATTGGCACCCCGCAGGATGTTGCGCCACTTCGCGTCATCATCAAGAACCTGGCGCAGCATGTGAAGCATGCTGCCGCCCTTGGGGTACATGTCTCCGGACCCTTGCGCGTTCACGCCGAAGGCGGGGATGATCGGCCGGTCGTTCGAGATGTTCTGCCGGCTGCCGATGATGTAATCGGCGCCCGCGTCCGTGCCCTCGAGGCACTCCGTGTACAGGCCCTCGGCGTAGTTCGCGAAGCTCTCGTGGATCCACATGTCGGCCTGGTCCTGCGCGGTGATGTTGTTGGCCCACCACTCGTGCGCCGTCTCGTGCACGATGATGAAGTCCCACTGCTCGCCATGACCGGTGCCCGACAGATCGCGTCCGCGATAGCCGTTCTTGTATTCATTGCCGTACGCGACGGCACTCTGGTGCTCCATCCCCAGGTGCGGCGTCTCGACCAGCTTGAACCCGTCCTCGTAGAAGGGGTACGCACCGAACCAGTGTTCGAAGCAGCGAATGGTCGACACAGCCTGCTTGAACTGCACGCGTGCCGTGTCGAGGTGGATGGCGAGCGGGTAGAAGTCCATCGTGAGTGTGCCGTTCTCGCCGGGGTAGTACTCGCCGAAGTGGGCATAGCGTGCCGCGTTCACCGACACGCCGTAATTGTTGATCGGGTTGGTGGCGAACCACTCCCACGTGTTCCATCCGTCGCCGGCGCGCTGCACTGAGCGCAGCCGGCCGTTGGACACGTTGACGAGCGGCTCGGGAACGGTGATGGCGATGCGCATGCTGTCCGGCTCGTCGCCGCCGTAGTCCTTGTTCGGCCACCAGATGCTCGCCCCGATTCCCTGGTTCGCCGTTGCGATGTGGTCGATGCCGAGGGAGTCGGTCTTCCAGTCGAAGCCGCCGTCCCAGGGCGCTCTGCGCGCAGGTCTCGGTTTGCCGTGGTAATAGACGGTGACCTGGCCGCGTGAACCGGCGCTGGAAGACGGGATAGTCACGAAAAACGCGTTGCTGTCACGGCGGAACCGCAGCTTCCGGGCGTCCTGCAGAATGCTGTCGATCACCAGCGGATGCTGCAGGTCGATCTGCATCTCCGCGCGCGGTTGGAGCACGCGATAGGTGATGGCGTTCCACCCGCGTATCGTGCTGTCGGCCGGATCGACCCGGACGTGCAGATCATAGAACTCGGCGTCCCACCACGCGCGCGCGGGGCCATTGGAGCCGCGCAATGTGTCGGCGCGCGTGTACTGGCGCTGCTGGGCGAAGAGCGGTGTCGCCGTACAGAGCATGGCGATGGCGAGGGTGGCTATGCGCATGCCTGAAAATACACGGCGGCGACGACCGGGTTCTATGTGAAATGGAATGATCACGTCAATCGGAACGGCACATCCGAATTTCCCGAATTCTCCGAATTACCCGAACTTCGGGAGGCTCCCGTGATCATTGTTGAAAAGGAGTTGAGCTACACCATCGTGGGCGCAGCCTTGGAAGTGCACAAGGAGTTAGGGTACGGCTTTCATGAATCGGTTTACGTTCGATCTCTTGCCGTCTTGCTGACACACTGGGGGACCCGCGTGCTTCGTGAGGTTCCGGTGACCGTTCTGTTTCGCGGCGTCGACGTCGGCACGCACCGTCTCGATCTGCTCGTGGAGAACAGGGTAGTCGTCGAGGTGAAATCGATGGAAAGGGTTCCGCAGATCTTCCGGAAACAGGTTCGCAATTACCTGGCAGCAACGGACAAGGAACTCGGTCTTCTCATCAACTTTGGGCCGAGTGTCGAGACGCACCGCATTCTCCGGCCGCTTCGATTGAGCTCGAAGCATCTGTCATCGCGTTCGGGGAATTCGTCGAATTCGGGGCATTCGGATGTGCCGTCCCCTCCTGTCGACATCTGACCGCCTGCGCGTTTACCCGCTTGCGGCCAGCAATGTCCGTCTCGGCACCAATCACGTCCCAACCACAGCACCTCAGCCGATGTCGGATCGTGCCCCCTTGACAGTCTACAAGAGCAAACCCTACTCTCTTGTCGACTGTCTAGGAGAGTATGATGGCCGTCCAACCCAGCGACCGACTGCAAGGCACCCTCGATCTGCTCGTCCTCCGCGTTCTGAGACCCGGCACGATGCACGGATGGGGAATCGCCCAGGAAATCCAGCAGATCTCGCGCGACGTCCTCCAGGTCAACCAGGGCTCGCTTTACCCAGCTCTGCGCCGCCTCGAGGAGCGGGGATGGATCGATGCCGAATGGGGCACGTCGGACAACAACCGGCGTGCACGCTACTACCGGCTGACGGCGGCGGGACGGAAGCAGCTCGCGCAGGAAACGGCCAGTTGGGAAGAGTTCGTGCTCGCGGTTTCCCGCATACTCCAGACTGCCTGAGGACGATCCATGTTGAGTCCCGCCCGTCTGTTGCGTCGTCTGCGCTGGTTGTTCTCGTCGCGCCACCTCGACGAAGAGCTCGACGACGAGCTGCGCTTTCATCTCGAGATGGAAGTCGAGAAGTACGAGCGTGCCGGCCTCTCCAAAGCGGACGCGCGCGCCGAAGCGATGCGAACGTTCGGTGGAGGCTGGCACCGCGATGCGTCGCGCGATGCACGCGGCGTTCGCCCGCTGGAGGACCTGCTGCACGACCTCCGCGTCGGCGCACGCGCGATCATGAAACAGCCCACGTACGCGATTGTCGCTACGCTCACGCTCGCCATCGGCATAGGCGCCACCACCGCACTCGGTGCCGCGGTGTATCGCGTTCTGTTCGCGCCGTATCCGTTCCCGGACGCCGAGCGCATCGTGACCGTCTGGGAGACGGACACGCGCACGCCGGGGAGCAGTGCCGAGGTCGCGCCAGCGAACTTTCGCGATCTGAGAGCGCGCGCGACGTCGTTCGAGTTGATGGCCGCGGCCGAACCGTACAGCTTCGACTGGATCGGTCCGGAAGGACCGGAAAAGTTCAACGTCACGCTCGTCACAGAGGATTTCTTCGCCATCCAGGGTCTGCGGCCGCTGCTGGGGCGTGCCTTTCTCCCGGACGAATTTCGTCAAGGCAACGACAATGTCTTGATCATCACGGAGCGCACTTGGCGTGCCCGCCTCGGCGCGGACAGCTCTCTGGTCGGACGCACGCTCGTACTCGACAGCGTTCCGCGCATTGTCGTCGGCGTGATGCCCGAAGACGCGCTGCGGCCATTCGCCGCTGAGATGTTTGCGCCGAAGATCTTCCGCGAGAGTGAGTTGACGTCTCGCACGTCAGGGTATTGGGAGGTGGGAGGCAAGCTGCGCGAAGGCGTGAGCCTGGAACAGGCCAACACCGAGCTCGCGAGCATCGCGAAGCAGTTGGCAGCGGAGCATCCGTCGACCAACTCGAACACGGGAGCCATCGCCGTCACGCTTCGCGAAACGATTGCGGGTTACGCGCGCACATCATTGCTCGTATTGCTTGGCGCTGTTGGCTTCGTGTTGCTCATCGCTTGCGTGAATGTCGCCAGCCTGCAGCTCGCGGAAGCCATCCGTCGGCGTCGCGAGCTGGCGATACGCACCGCGATCGGCGCCGGGCGCGGCCGTCTCGTGCGTCAACTGCTCACGGAGAGCGCGCTCGTCGCCGGAATCGGCTGTATCGCCGGGCTCGTGATCGCGTACGGCGGTATTCGGGCCATCCGCGCGTTCGCGCCGGTCGGCCTGTGGCAACTCCAGCGGCTCGCGATGGACGGCACCGCCATCGTACTCGCTGCCGCGCTCGCCGCGATTTGCGCCACCGTCGTGGCCGTACTCCCGATCGTCGCAGCGGGACGTTTTCCTCTCGCAGAGTCACTGGGCGCCAGCAATCGTGGTGCCTCACTCGGAATTGCGCGGCGCCGTGCCAGTCGCGCGCTCGTAATGTCGGAGGTCGCTCTTGCCCTGGTCCTGCTGGTGGGTGCCGGCCTGATGATGCGCAGTCTCGCGGTGCTCGGCCGCGTCGACCGTGGCTTCGACGAGCGCGGCGTGGTAGCTGTCACCGTGCAGGCGTGGGGCTACTATCCGACCCCGCAGCAACGAGCCGAGTTCGTTCGCGCAGCGACCGAGCGCCTCGCCGCTTTGCCAGGCGTGGAAGTGGCCGGCATGACGTCCTCGTTGCCTCTCACCTGGCCGATAGGACAGGAGAGGACGGGGTTCGTGGTCGAAGGGCAATCCATCGCGCCAGGGGACGAGCTCCCGAGCACACAGGTGGCCGCCATTACGCCCGGATACTTCGAGGCGTTACGCATTCCTCTGCGCTCCGGCCGACAGTTCACAAGTTACGATGCGTCCGGTTCGCCGCGCGTGGTTCTCGTGAACGAGGCATTCGCGCATCGCATATTCCGCGACGAGAATCCGATCGGCCAGCGATTGACCTTCAGATTCGCGTATTCCGGCGCGCCGTTGCAGCACGAGATCGTCGGTGTCGTGGGCGACGTACGCCACGAGGAGCTGGACGCCGATCCGGAACCGGCCATCTTCGTTCCTCACGCGCAGGCGTCCACAGGCGCGATCCACTTCGTTGCTCGCGTGACCGGCGATCCCGCGACGTACGAGCGCACGATTCGACACGACCTCGCGCAACTGAACGGCGCGATGCCCATCAGCGGTTTCACGACCATGGAGGCGCTGCTTCGTGAGTCGCTGCGCGAGCGTCGCTTTCAGCTCGGGCTGCTCGCCTGCTTTTCCGCAACGGCGCTCCTGCTCGCGGCTATCGGTATTTACGGGGTGATGAGTCGCGCGACAGCCGAACGCACGCACGAGATCGGTGTGCGCATGGCCGTGGGAGCGGAAGCGACAAGCGTTCGAATGCTCGTTCTGCGGAGCGGCGGCACTCTCGCCGTCGCCGGCATCATCATCGGCCTGGCAGCCGCCTTCGCGCTCACGCGCTACATGGCCGGGATGCTCTATGGCGTCACGCCGCTCGATCCGCTGACCTACGCGGCGGCCGCGGTCCTGCTGCTCACCGCGGCGCTGCTTGCGACACTTCTCCCGGCCTGGCGGGCGTCGGCTGTTGATCCCGTCGAGGCATTACGCAACGACTAGCTCGTCCCACTCCCGTCCCAACGTGAGCTGCACGCCGCGCCTCTCGTGCGCGAGCAGCCAGCGTTTCCGATGCCGTCCGCCGCCGTAGCCCGAGAGGCTGCCGTCCGCGTTGATCACGCGATGACAGGGAACGATGATCGCGATGCGGTTGTCGCCGTTCGCCCTGCCCACAGCCCGCGCGCCACCCGGACGATCGATGCGCATGGCGATGTCGTCGTAGGACGTCGTCCTTCCGAACGGGATTCGCAGCAGCTGGTTCCAGACACTCGACTGGAAGGCGCTTCCGCCCAGCACGAGCGGGATGCTGAACACCTCGCGATGGCCGAGGAAGTACTCG
>JBOHTL010000281.1:0-3061 GCA_050733735.1 Gemmatimonadaceae bacterium | reverse complement strand
ACCTCGTCGTCGGCAAGGACGTCTTCCTCGCATTCAGCCCGGAGCGCGTCGACCCCGGCAACGAGAAGTTCAACACGAAGAACACGCCGAAAGTCGTCGGCGGCATCACCCCGGCCTGCACGGACGTCGCGGTGGCGTTCTACTCGGCGTGCATCGACAGTGTCGTGGCCGTTTCGTCGCCGGAAGCCGCGGAGCTGACGAAGCTCCTCGAGAACACATTCCGGTCGGTGAACATCGGCCTGGTGAACGAGATGGCGATCGTCTGCGACCGGCTCGGCGTGGACGTCTGGGAAGTGATCGACGCGGCCGCGACGAAGCCATTCGGCTTCATGCGCTTCACGCCGGGACCCGGCATCGGCGGACACTGCATTCCGCTCGATCCGCATTACCTCGCGTGGAAGATGCGGACGCTGAACTACAAGACGCGGTTCATCGACCTCGCGAGCGAGATCAACAGCCAGATGCCGGCGTATGTCGTCGAGAAGGTCGCCGACGCGCTGAACGACGAGAAGAAGGCCGTGAATGGAAGCCACGTGCTCGTCATCTGCGTCGCCTACAAGCGCGACATCGACGACGTGCGCGAGAGTCCGGCGCTCGACGTCATGCGTCTCCTCGAGGAGCTGGGCGCCGACGTCGTGTATCATGATCCGTACGTGCCGACGTTTCGAGAGGACGGCATCGAACACGCGAGCGTGGAGCTGAGCGACGCGATCCTGAAGCGATGCGACGCCGTCGTCATCGTGACGGACCATTCGAGCATCGACTACCAGCGCCTCGTGAACCGCGCGTCGCTCATCGTGGACACGCGCAACGCGACGCGCCGGGCGACGCCGGGGCGCGCGCGCGTCGTCTCACTGAGCACGTCCAACCCTCCACAGGCGGAGGAAACGCCTGTGGCCGCGACTGCCGGAAAGGTGGTGGCGTGAACATCACGGTCGTCGGCACCGGGTACGTGGGGTTGGTCGTCGGCGCATGCCTCGCCGAGACCGGCAACGACGTCATCTGCGCAGACGTGAATGCGGAGAAGATCGAGCGTCTCAAGCGCAACGAGCTTCCCATCTACGAGCCCGGCCTCGAGGCTTATGTCGAGCGCAATCAGCGCGATGGACGCCTGTCGTTCACGACGGATGTTCCCTGGGCGATCGGCGAAGCCGACGTCGTCTTCATCGCCGTGGGAACACCACCCGACGAAGACGGCTCCGCGGACCTGCGCCACGTTCTGGAGGTCGCGAAATCCATCGGCGCGGGTGCTCGCCGCGAGCTGGTCGTCGTCACCAAGTCGACCGTTCCGGTGGGCACCGCGGCACGGGTCGCGGAGGTGATCTCGAAGCACTGCCAGCATCCCTTCCACATGGTCAGCAACCCCGAATTCCTGAAGGAAGGGGCGGCGGTCGACGACTTCATGAAGCCTGATCGCGTGGTGCTGGGCGCCGAGAGCGACCACGCGCGCAGTGTGATGGCCGAGTTGTACGCGCCGTTCGTGCGCACGGGCCGCCCGATCATCTTCATGGACATTCCGTCCGCGGAGATGACGAAGTACGCCGCGAATGCCATGCTCGCGACGCGCATCTCGTTCATGAACGAGATCGCCAACCTGTGCGAGCGCGTGGGCGCGAACGTCGACCTGGTGCGGCGCGGCATCGGGAGCGACGAGCGCATCGGGGCATCGTTCCTCTTTCCCGGACCTGGCTACGGCGGATCCTGTTTTCCGAAAGATGTTCAGGCGCTGGCGCGCACTGCCCGCGATCAAGGCACGCAGCTTCAGATTCTCGAAGCAGTGGAATCCGTGAACGCGCGACAGAAGCACCGCGTGTCCGAAAAGCTGCTCGCCGCGCTCGGAGGGACCTCGAAGGGCGCGCGTGTGGCGATGTGGGGACTCGCGTTCAAGGCGAATACCGACGACATGCGCGAATCACCCGCGCTGACCGTGATCGACGATCTGGCGGCCGCGGGGGCGCGGGTCGTCGCGCACGATCCCGTCGCGATTGCCGAAGCGAGGCGCCGCCTCGACGGTCGTGTCGATTTCGCCGAGAACAGCTATGAGGCGCTCCGGGATGCCGACGCGCTCGTCGTGATGACCGACTGGAACGAATATCGCCATCCGGATTTCGAGCGGATGCGATCGCTGTTGCGGCGTCCCCTGATCGTGGATGGCCGCAATCTCTACGCGCCGGAGAAGATGCAACGGTTCGGCTTCGAGTATCACTCCATCGGACGGGGACGTGACGCGGCGGTCGGAGGGACGGGCGTCGATGCGTCCGCAAAGGCTCCTGCGGTTGGCCTCCGAGTCTGAGCTGCTGACGGTCGCCCGCGAGCGGTTCGCCGCCCGCGACTACCGCGGCGCGGCGCTGCTCTTCGCGTCCGCGATCGCCTCGGGGCACGGGTACGCCGATGCGCACCACATGCTGGGCCTCTGCTACGCGATGACCGAATCCCGCGAAGCAGCGCTCCAGTCGTTCGATGAAGCATTGCGGATCAACCCGCGGTACGTCGAGGCACATCTCAACCGATCGATCGTCCTGAGCGACCTCGGTCGTCCGTCTGAGGCGGCCGAGTCGCTGTCTCGCGCGCACGAGCTGGGGCGGCCGGATGGGACGGGGTTCCCCAGCGTCGTCGCGAACCGGCTGGCGAACATGCATGCGGAGCTGGGACGAGCCTATCGGGAGGCTGGCGCGATGAGCCAAGCGGTCGATCAGTTTCGGGCGGCCCTGCGCATCCGACCCGGCTTCGCCGACCTGCGTCTGGACCTGGCGCGCACGTTGCTGGACGCCGGTGATTCCAACGCGGCCGGACACGAGCTGGACGCCATTCTCCGCGATCGTCCGCAATGGCTCGAAGCCATGCTACTCCGCGGGCTGGCAGCTTATCTTGCAGGCGACCTGGGACTGGCCCAGTCGGTCTGGGAGCGCGCTGCGGAGCAATACCCGGATGAGCCGCGCCTGGAGACGTATCGCTCGATGCTGGCCCGCCGCCTGGGCGAGCGCAGCTGAACTCGATGACGGCTGTCGGGTACTTCGACCCATAAATGCACGCACGTACCTGGACACATGTCGCCATCGCG
>JBOHTL010000280.1:0-2008 GCA_050733735.1 Gemmatimonadaceae bacterium | reverse complement strand
GTGCTGGAGTCGCTGGCGTCTCGACTTTCGCGTCGATGTTGATGTCGCGGTCGCCGTCGCCGCCGCCCATGCCGCGTCCAAAAACAAACCACGCAACGATGGCGAGCAACACGATGACAACGATTGCCCACGCCGCGCTCGAGCCACCGCCGCTCTCGACCGGCTGTGGAGCGCTACCACCGCCGCCCGGACTCTGATTGACCTGTACGTCTGCCATAAATTCCGATCTCCGTAGAGTGACTCGCGACGAGCTCTCCCTGCCTGGTCGCATTCGAACGAGTTCGCCTATCTGCGGGGACCGTGCCAGAACTCGGCTGAAGCGGACCGAACTATGAGTACAGCTGGTCGATCTCCTGTTTGTATTTCTCGACGACGACTTTGCGTCGCACCTTCATCGTCGGCGTGAGCTCACCGCCTTCGACCGAAAACTCCTTCGGGATCACCTTGAACTTCTTGACGGCCTGCACCCGGGCGAGGCGGGCATTCACCGCCTCGATCTGCCGTTGCAGGTACTGGAGGAATCGCTCGTCGCGTGCCGCCGTCTCGGGATCGGCCGCGGCGCTTCCGCACGCCTCGGCGTCCTGCTTGATGCGCTCCGCGTTCAGGGTGAGCAGGACGGACAGGTACCGCTGCCGATCACCGATCACGACCGCCTGACTGACCACCGGGATGCCCTTCAGGTATCCCTCCACGAGCGACGGAGCGACGTTTTCGCCGCCCGCCGTGATGATCAGATCCTTTTTGCGATCGGTGATCTGCAGGAACCCGTGCTCGTCGATGGTGCCGATGTCCCCCGAATGCAGCCAGCCGTCGCTGTCGAGTGTCTCCGCCGTCGCCTCCGCGTCCTTGTAGTATCCCTTGAAGACGTGCCGACCGCGCATGCAGACCTCGCCGTCGTCCGCGACCCTGAGCTCCGTGCCTGGCAGCGTGAACCCTGCTTTCCCCGTGCGGTAGTTGTCCGGGAGCGACGCGGTCGCCGGCCCCGTGCACTCGCTCATGCCGTACACCTCGCAGATCGGAATGCCGAGGCTGAGGAAGAACTCGAGCGTGTCCCGCGAAATTGGCGCCGCCGAGGTGACGACGATGCGCGCGCGATCGAGTCCCAGTTGCTTCCGCACTTTCTTGAACACGAGAGCGTTCGCGACCGCATACATCGGTGATTTCGCGACGCGTTGCTGCTCGGCATAGCCGCCGGCCAGTCCCTGACGGCGGGCCCACGCCGCGATCTTCTTTTTCATCGGCGGGTTCCTGGCCCCCGCCGCCATGATCTTCTCCTGGATCTTCTCCCAGACGCGCGGTACGCCGAGGAAAAAATGCGGACGTACCTCACGCAGCGTTTCGCCGAGTGCCTCCATGCTGGGCGCGAACCACACGCACGCGCCGAAGTTCATGGGGCCGTGCAGCGATACGATCTGCTCCGCGATGTGGCTCAGCGGCAGGTAGCTGATGACCTGATCGTCCGGAGTGCCACCCACGAGGTTCGCCGCCGCCTGAGCCGTCCACGTGAGATTGTCGTGCGACAGCATGACCGCCTTGGGCATTCCAGTCGTGCCCGACGTGTAGATGAGCGTCGCGATGTCATCGGGCCGTTGCCCGGCCATGCGGCGATCGACGTCCTGCTCGGTCGCATTCAGTCCCAGCTCGAGGAATTTCGTCCAGGAGTACACGCCGGGCTGCGAGGAATCCCCGTTCCCCTGCATCAGGACCAGTGCTCGCAGGTTCGGCAGGTTCCGACGCACCTGGAGAAACTTGTCCAGCTGCTCCTTGTTGTCGACGAACACGACGGACGCTTCACAATGCGTCGCGATGTACTCACACTGTTCGGGGGAGCTGGTGGTGTAGATCCCCGCGGGCATGGCACCGGCGTAGATGGAGCCGATGTCGGCGAAGAACCATTCGGGACTGTTGTAGCCGATGATGCAGATCCCCGCGCCCGGCTGCGTTCCGATGGCGATCAGCGCGCGAGCGACCTGACGCACCTGCTGCCGGTACTCGTTCCAGGACCACG
>JBOHTL010000279.1:0-3216 GCA_050733735.1 Gemmatimonadaceae bacterium | reverse complement strand
GGCGTGCCTGTGCCGTCGATCACCGTTGCATTGGTTAGTGCAACGACCGAGTCGCTGACGGAGACGTACTGCCGGACCTGCGGTGACAGCGATACGAAGCTCTGGGCGTGCAGCGCGGGCGCGAAAGCGAGGACCGGGGTGATGGCGAGCAGGCGAAATGTGCGCATGCGTGTGTCTCAGTTCCCTATTGAACCGTGAAGGTCGTCATCATGTGCGCCGTGAGATGCTCGGCGATATGACAGTGTAGCATCCAGCGCCCAGGGTTCGATAGATCGACGAGGAGGTCCACCGTGAACCCCGCCGGGAGAAGAACGGTGTCCTTCCACACCAGGTTCGTGGCCGCCACGCCGTTCACCGCGAGCACGAGAAAGCGCTGGCCGTGCAGGTGGATCGTGTGCTGCATCGTATGCAGCGAGCGGCGCTCGTTGGACAACCTGAGCGTGATCACGTCGCCGCGCCGGAAGGTCCAGTCCACATCCATGTTCTCGCGCCCCGTCTCGGGATCGCGCAGAATCCAGCGAACCTGCTCGGTCGTGGACGCCCAGTTCATCCCGGGCATCGTGCCGCTCCACTCGATCGGAGGGAACCAGATCGAGTCGAGCTGCATCATCTGGCGGGAAAAGAACGGCAGGTCGCTCGTTTCGATGGTAAGCACCAGCGACTTGTCCGGCGCTCGGGCGAAGTGTTGCCGATAGCGCGCGATGTCCGCCGCGACGGCCGTATCCGCGCGTAATGTCCCGAATGCCGACGCGAGCGGCGGTGCGGCATCCGTTCCGACCCTCACGACGCCGAGGGTATCGACCACCGGAAAGAACCGGCCGTTCAGGTGATCGAGTCCGCGCACGTGATTCACGATCGGCACGATGCCCGACGAGTCGAAGCGAACATGTACCACGTAGCGTTCCGCGGGGCCGATGACCACGCTCTCCACCCACTGTTCGCGCTCGTAGTTGCCGACGTCGCTCCCGACGAGCTTCAGCCGGGCACCCGGAAACGACAGGTTGAAGACGCGGGTGTTCGATACGTTGGTGAAAAAGAACCGCACGACCTCGCCGGCCCGGGCGTATGACTCCCAGCTGGGCTCGCCGTTCACGAGCATCGTGTTGCCGAAGCGCCCCATCAGCGCGTGCGTCGCGCCGTCACGACCGTACGGAATCAGACCGGCGTCGTCGAGGAGCAGATCGTCGAGGATGAGCACTTCCTCACGATGCGCCGGCGAGAAGTAGTCCGCCCTGGGCGACCGTACCATGATGTTGCCATACAGCCCCAGATCCTGCTGCACGTCTTCCCGGACATGCGGGTGATACCAATAGATCCCGGCGTCAGGAAATCGAAGACGATACACGAAGCTCCCGCCTGGCTTGACCTCCGGCTGTGTCAGGTCGGGGACACCGTCGAAGCCATTCTCGAGACGAATCCCATGCCAGTGCACGGTCGTGGGCTGATCGAGCGCGTTGCGCAGCTCGACCACCACTTCGGCGCCCTGCGGCACGTCGAGCAGCGGTCCGGGATACTGGCCGTTGAATCCGAACATGGTGATCGCGCGCCCCTTGAAGCTGCGACGCACGATCCCGGCGGTGAGCCGGAGCGTGTCGCCATTGCTGAGCCGTACCAGGCGGCGCGGCTGCGCGACGGGCGCGCTGTCGGCGCGGGGCAGATACGGCGCGATCGATGGACGCAGCTCCATCTCGGCGGGGAGCATCGGGAGACCTGGTGGCATCGGCACCATCGACCACCGCAGCGAGTCGCCGACATCGACTGACGTATGACGTGCATGATCGGTCGATGGCTGTGTCGCGCCGATCGTGAAAGCCATGAGATCCGCGGGCTGCATCCGCGTGCTCGGCGACGCCCCGCGCAGCACGAGGCGACCGGACGGTTCGCGCGTCGTGGCCGATCTCTCCGCGGTGACCAGGATCAGGAACTTGTCGAGGGTCACGGCGGCCAGCTCGGTCTCACCGTTTCGGACGATGCCCAGCCGAGTTGCTGACTGCATGGTCTGCGGCACAGCCCAGGCGACGTATACCCCTCCTTCGAATGCCGATGGTTCCGGCAACCCTTCGAGAGTCAGACGCGGCCAGTATCGCGTGTGTCCGTCACGGGTGACGTCGATGATGAATGGCGTGGCGCCGGATTTTCTGCCGAGCAGAACGCGGCCTGATACGCCCCTCACGCCGGACGCCGGAATCAGCTCGATGCAGTAGAGGTCCCGACTCGGCGAGAGCGGTGGCTCGGGTCCTGCGCAGATCTGGGCGCCAGCATGCGACGCAAGGCCACAAAGGGCAGCCGCGACTACTATCCGCATCGTTCAGACATGATAGCATCGACGCAGCGGCCATGAATACTCGAGAGAACAGTCAGACACTGACCACGCTCTTTTCAGAGCTCGTCCAGGGCGCGAACAATCCTGGCGGCGCTTACATCCTGAACACCGGCGACGCCGGGCTGCTGCGATCGCTCGACAACCTGTCTGAAGCGGACGCGTCGCGCTCGTCGCATGGTGGTGCCACGATCGCGGCACATGCCAGACATCTCGTCTACGGCCTCTCCCTCATGAATCGCTGGGCGCGCGAGGGCGGCAATCCCTTCGCCGACGCGAAATGGGACGAAGCGTGGAAGACGTCCACCGTCGATGACGAGGAATGGAAAGCCATCCGACGCGAGCTCGCGAGCGAGACGCGCGCCTGGCTCGAGCATCTCGGTAAACCTCGCGAAGCCAATGCCATCGAGCTCAATGGCATGGTTGGAAGCATCGCGCATCTGGCGTACCACCTGGGCGCGATTCGCCAGATCGACCGCAACACGCGCGGTCCGAAGGAAGGGACCTTTCCGTCGACAGCTTGATTGTTACAGCGGCTCGGTCAGGCGCCGGCCCTCGGAATCACGAAAGTGCGTGGTGAGGATCAGGATGAGGTCGTACAGCATCCAGAGGCCGAGACCACCGAGCGTCACGAGTTGCAGCAGGCCCGTCCCGATCTTGCCGACGTAGAAGCGATGCGCGCCGAAGACGCCGAGCAGTATGCACAGCAGCGCCGCGGGCACGATGGTCTTCTCGCTCGCGTCCGCGCTGCGGCCCACTTCGGCGGGTAGCTGGCGCACGCCGCAATGCGGACAGATCTCCGCGATCGCGGAGATCATCGCGTCACAATGACGGCACGGCACCTGGGCGGTAATGCCGGATCTTGCCATCGAGAGCCTCCGTTGTGTTGCGAGGAA
>JBOHTL010000278.1:0-3452 GCA_050733735.1 Gemmatimonadaceae bacterium | reverse complement strand
CTCTCGCACCGACGGTGCGGGATCGTTGCGGATGACGTCGATGAGCAGATCTTCGGTGTCGGCCGCGCGCTTCTGCGACAGCAGGAACACCGCCTTCTCGCGCAGCGCGATCGAGCATTCATCGCGCTTCTGGAGCACCTGCCTGATGATCGGCAGCGCGCCCTCGGCGTCCATCTGCAGGAGCGCGTTCATCGCCGCCGCGCGGATCTCGCTGTCGTTGTCGTCGCGGACGCAGGGCCGGGCCTGGGACGCCGCGCGCGAGATCTCTTCGGCGGCCTGCACGTCTCCCTGCTGGGCGAGTACGCCACGGATGCGGGTGGCCAGCTGCCGAGCGTCGCCGATGGTAGCCGCTCGCGGAAACTGCTTCTGCTGGGTGTCGAGCGCCTCGAGCGCCGCGCGGAGATCCTCCTCGCGGCCGAGGCGGTAAAGGGAGAACGCGCGCCAGTAGGGCGCGTCGGGCGCGTACTCCGATCGGGGATACTTCGCGCTGATCTCGGCAAACAGCGCTGCCGCGCGACGGAAGTCGTTGCGATTGATCGCCTCGCGTCCCAGCCGGTACAGCGAGTCCGCGGGTTCCTCTTCCGCCCAGGGCTCCGGCGGGACCGTCGCGAAGGGCTCCGACGGCTCCCCGGTGTACGTGACGACCGCGGTGGACGACAGCGTCACTGTCGCGCCCTGCGGCACGGGAAAGAAGACGGCGGGCAGGGCTACGGCGCCCGCGCCAATCAGAAGTTTCAGAATCATCATCGAGTCCTCATCAGTCAGCCGAAGTGCTCGCGGCGCTCGGAACGCCGGCGGGCACCGCGGTGCGAATGCGTGGAAGAAGGTCGCGGGACTCGAGCGCGCGATCGATGAGCGCCCGGTCCGCGGGGTCAAGCGGTGCACCGGAGAGTTGAACGATCTGGACGAGCACCAGCTCGAGGTCCTCGAGGAGGGACTGGAGCTGCGGGTCGTCCCCTGCGGGTGAATCCATGAGCAGCCGCGTGCTGCTGAGGATCTCGCGCCCCCACCGCCCGAGCTGATCCGTCGATTCAGGATTGCGTTGGGGAGCCCCCGCGCGGAACGCCGTCAGCAGTGCTTCTGCCTGCGTCAGCGTCTGCACGGCGGCCATGCGATAGAGACGTGCGGGATCGTCAGAGTCGGACGCTGCCGGCCCCCGGAGCTCGCCAGCGACGCGAGAGCTCGCACCTTCACGACGCAGCACCATGCGGTCGAGTGCCACGCCGAGGAGCAGCGCAGCTGCGATCAACGACATCAGCCGCCACGGATTGCGCCGAATCGGTATGACGCGCGCCGCGTTCCGGCCAGACTGGACGGCGCGCCAAATCTCCGCCCGCGGGGTGGCGCCCGGCTCGTTCAGCCCTGGTGCCACCCGTGCCAGCCACGCGTCGAACTCTGGATCGCTCAGGGGGATGACGTCGGCGTCCGCGCCGAAGTCGTAGTCCTCGTTTCTGATGTCGTCGTTCGTCATTGTTTCCATGCCTCCGCGAACTGCGCGAGTGCCACGCGAAGCTTCCCGCGCGCGCGCGCCAGCTGCGCCTTCGACGTCCCTTCCGTCACGCCCAGCCTCGCCGCGATCTCCTGGTGCGTGTAGCCCTCGGCGTCATGCATCATGAACACGACCCGGCATCCTTCGGGCAGATCGTTCACCGCCGCCATCAGTTTCTCTCGCAGGATCGGATCGGAGGGCGCCGAAGATGTGGTCACGGCATCGGCGTGCTCGAGCGGTGCGTTCCTGGCCCGCTCCCGTTTGCGTCGCTTGAGCGCGTTGAGCGTCAGCGAGACTGCGATCGAATGCAGCCATGTTCCGAATGCCGAGTCCCCACGAAAGTCTCCGATGCCGGCGAATGCGCGAACGAACGTGTCCTGCGTCAGCTCACGCGCGAGGTGCTCGCTCCCGGTCAGACGGCAAGTCAGCCGGTAGACGCGGTCCACGTGCGTGTCGTACAGCGCACGGTGGGCGGACGCGTCGCCCTGACGCGCGCGCTCTATGAGCGCGCGCTGGTCCGCGAGCTGTGGTGCTCGCTCCAGGGTCATGGTGCCATCCGTCTCCATGCTCGACCCGTAGGACAAGGGGATGCCAAAAACGGTTGATTGGGCGGCGCTGACGTGCCCATCGTAATTGGATTCCGCTGCCACAGAACATATGCTTGGGCATGCGCTGGGCTCTTGTCGCGGCGGGGATCATTGTCGTCGGTGCGGCATTCGCGCTCGGCGTTCGTTCCACGCGCTACCACGCCGAGGCGGTCACGGCGCAAAACGCCGTCGGCGATGCGACCTGCCTGTCCTGTCACGCGGACAAGGCGGCGTTCGAGACCACCGCGCACCGCATCACATCACGACTGCCGACCGGCGCGGCCATCCTGGGGTCGTTCGCGCCGGGCGAGAACATCGTGCGCACGTCGAACCCGCATTTGTATTTCCGGATGGACTCGACGGCGGACGGCTTCTTTCAGACGGCGGTCTTCGGTGTGGCGCCGGATACCACGATGACGACCGAACGCATGGACTTCGTGACCGGGTCCGGTCGGCGCGGTCAGTCGTTTCTCTATTGGCGCACCGGAAATCAGCTGTATCAGCTGCCTATTTCGTATTGGAAGATGTTTGGATGGGGGAACAGCCCGACATATCGCGACGGACGACCGAACTTCGACCGGCCGATCCCGCCGAGATGTCTCGAGTGTCACGCGACAGCGTTCGAGTCCGACTCGGGTGGTGGACAGTTCAACCAGTACAATAAGACCGGCATGGTTCTCGGGATCACCTGCGAGACGTGTCACGCGTCGGGCCGCGATCATGTGGAGCGCGAGCGCTCCGTGACTCGCGCGGTTCTCCCCGCGGCCATCGTCAACCCCGCACACCTGCCGCGCGCGCGACAGCTCGACGGATGCGCCCTATGCCACGGCGGCGCGGTGGAGCTGACGACCAAACCCTTCACGCACGTTCCAGGCACGCCGGTCGAGAAGCAGGTCGATCTCGACCTGAATGCCCGGCCCCCGGCCACCACCGTGGATGTTCACGGCGACCAGATCGGGCTGCTGTCGCGCAGCCGATGCTTTCAGCAGTCGGAGATGACGTGCTCCACCTGTCACAATGTGCATCGTCAGCAGCGCGATCCCGTGGAGCTCTCCGGGCGTTGCATGACCTGCCACACCGTTCAGAGCTGCGACCTCTTTCCACGGGAGGGACGCGCGCTCGAAGGACAGTGCGTCAGCTGCCACATGCCGGTGCAGCTGTCACGAACGGTGATCGCAAACCATCTCGGCACGCAGGTGCGCCAACCGGTGCGCAGCCACTGGATCAAGGTGTATCCGGAGCTCTCGACGCTGCCGGTCGCGACGCCGTAACCTCAGCGATCCACCATCGCCTGGTGCACGGGCCCGTATCGCGGCCCTGACACCCTTCCGGGCGCCAGCGCGTCGTCGAGCGTCGCGAGCTCGTCGCTCGTGAAC
>JBOHTL010000277.1:0-3615 GCA_050733735.1 Gemmatimonadaceae bacterium | reverse complement strand
GAGCCCACGCGCCTCGCGCTGATGCCGGCGCACAAGGGATTCGCGTGGCTGCAGGCAGCGATTCATGGACGCGCCGCGCACGGCAGCCGGTGGGACATCGGCGTGGACGCGATCCTGCACGCTGGACTTCTGCTCGCCGAGCTCGATCGCCACGACCGCGAGGAATTGCCGACGCGGCAACACCAGCTGCTTGGCCGGCCTTCGCTGCATGCGTCTTCGATCGAAGGCGGCATCGGCTTGAGCACGTACCCCGACCGGTGCGTCGTGCGAATCGAACGCCGGACAATTCCCGGAGAGACCGGCGACGACGCACTGCGCGAGCTGCAGTCGGCCTGCGAACGGGTGCGAAAGAACGTTCCCCACTTCCGTGCAGACGTCGATCTTCTGTTCGCGCAGCCACCCAGTGAGGTCGCGGCGGATGCGCCCATTTCCGAGGCAATCACGAGCGTGCTCGTGCACGAACGCATGGACGCGGATCCGCGTGGAATGAGCGCCTGGACGGATGCTGCGCTGCTCAATGCCGCGGGGATTCCCGCAGTCTGCTTCGGGCCCGGAGACATGGGGCTGGCGCACGCCGCCGAGGAATACATCGAGACGCGTGACGTCGAGCGGGCGACCGATGTATTGGTCGCATTGGCCAAAGCGTGGTGTAACTGAGCTCGACCTGCGACATCGCCGGCCCGGCAGACGATATTTCGTCATGGCGCAATTGACGCACGACCAGTACGATCGGCTCGAGCGGGCGGTGACGCACGGCCATCGCATCGTGATCTACCGGCGCGGCACGGAGTACATCGTCGTGCCGCTCGCGCTCAAGGTGCGCGCTGGGCGCGAAGTGATCGAAGCGCGCAATCCCACGACGGGAGATGCGATGTCGCTCGTCGTCGACGAGCTGGATTCGATCGAGATGGTGCCGCGGTGAATTCCCTGCCGTTCGTCTTCGTGTTCGCCGACGAATCCTGTCTCGGCAATGGACGCGAAGGACAGAATCCCGGCGGCGCCGCGGGCCTGATCGAGTATCCCGTGTCGCGGGGGAAGGAGGGGGAGGGGGAGGGGGAGGGGGAGGGCGGCGGGTCGATGGTTCGGCTGGACTATTGGCTGTCCGAGCCGGCAGCAACAAACAACCGGATGGCGCTGCGCAGCGCGATCGAGGCCATGCGAATCCTGTCACGGAAGGGGAATCGACTGCGTGTCCGGTTTACCAGCGATTCCCAATACCTGGTGAAAGGGATGAGCGAGTGGATTCGCGGCTGGAAGGCGCGAGGCTGGAAGCGAAGAGAGGGGGAGATCGAGAACCTCCTTCTATGGAAGGAGCTTGCCGATGTTGCCGACGCCCATGTCGTTGACTGGCAGTGGGTTAGGGGACACAACAAGCATGCGCAAAACGAATACGCCGATCATCTGGCCACCCGGGCGGCACGGGAACAGTCCAATTCGAACGGTCCGGTACCTTCCTTATATGACGAGTGGCTGGCGGATCAGCGGGCCAGGGGGAAACTCCCGGCCGCTCCACTGACGGGAGGGAATTCCTGACTCCATGGATGCGCTCGACCGGATGTTCCACGTGCTGGTCCGCACGCTTCGCGAGCGGAACCCTGCGCTGCTGACTGCTCCCTTCACCGTCGGCGAGCTGCACTCCCAGATTCTGCCGTACCGGCATTTCCGTCGCGAGCTCGGCCTCGAGACCAATCAGGAGTACGAGCTCGTGCTGATGGAGCTGTTGACGGGGGCGCGCGGGCTGCTCGATGTGGATGAACGCCTGCGAGACGAGCTCGGGAAGGAGCTGAGGAGTGGAAGCCCCGAGCCTTCGCGCGTTCGCCAGTTCGCGGACGCTCACGTTTCAGTCAACGGTGCCGCGCAGGCACGCGTTCCCGAGGCGCGACCCTCCGGCGCGCGCCCGTCCGCAGCCACGGCCTCGCCAGCAGGGGCGACTCCAGTGGTGTCACCCCGGGCCAGCACGCCTGGGTCGCAAGGCTCGCAGTCCTCCGCGGCCCTCCGGGGAGAGGACGCTTCGCGATGCCGCTACTGCGGACGCGACCTGCCACAGGAAACGGGCAGACCGATGAACTTCTGCCCCCACTGCGGACAGAACTTGCAGGTGCTGAACTGTCCGGCCTGCGGGGCAGAGGTGGAAGCGGGCTGGAAGTTCTGCGTGTCGTGCGGCAAGGCGGTTTCGTAACTCATTCTGGTGGAGATCGGTGTCATGAGAAACGCGCGCACATTCGTCGGGCTTCTCGCGCTTCATCTGATCGCGGGCTGCGTCAGCGCCGGCGGGGGGGGAGCGGGGGGCGTCGAAGAAACAGGACAACAGTCACAGGCGCAGACGCGGGTCTGGCCGGTCCTGACGCGAAGCCACGTGGATCTCTGGCTGCACGGCTATGCGATGCTGCTGGTCGACACGGCGCGGGTTCCCGTGTTCCGGAAGGGATATCGCGATCGCGTGCAGGCGGAGAAGAATCAGCGCGGCGTCACCACGCTGCTCGATGCCAACCGTGAGCGCCTGCAATCCCGTCTCGCCCTGAGCGCGGCCTTGTTCAACGGCCAGTTCGCGCCGATGTATTTCGCCTCGTTCGAGCAGATGCGGCAGGTGATCGATCTTTTTCTTCGCGCCGAGGGTACTCCGGGCGCGACGAACGATCCGACGCTGCGACAGTTTTTCGCGGTGCTGGCTTCTTCGTTTCAGTCTGCAGCGGACCGCGACTGGCTGCGCGTCTTCACCGAGTCTCTCGAAGATGAGCGACGCCAGTTCTACCAGCAGTACTGGACGTCCGAGCATGCCGGCCGCCTCGGTTACGTGCGCCGCGTCGATTCTCTGTGGCAGAACACCTACCGCCCGAAACTGCAGGGCTTCCTGAACAACACCCAGCAGGAGAACGGCGAGATGATCCTGGCGCTCACGCTCGGGGGCGAAGGGCGCACGGTGAACTTCTCGTCGCGGCAGAACGCCGTGGCGACGACGATGCCCGAGGCGGATCCGCTCGAGGCGCTGTACGTTTTCGCACACGAGATCGTCAACAGCATCGTCGGCACGGCGGTGAATGACAACACGACGCCGAACGAGCAGCGATCCGGCCTTTCGGCCCGGTACGTGACGACGGGAACAGTGCGGGCAGGCGCGATGCTGCTGCGCCGGACGGCACCGGAACTCCTGGCGGGTTACACTCGTTATTACCTCTCGCAGGCCGGCCAGCCTGCAACAGGAGACATCGACGCACGACTGGCGACTGTCTTCGCGTTGCCGCAGAACATCGTCGACGCGATCGACCGGCAGCTCCAAGTGGTGCTCGGCGGCATATAACCCCCGGCGATGAACGATCGCTCCAAGGCGCTGGTCACCCGCACTCAGCTCGAACGCGTCCTGGCGCGAGCCGCCGAACTGCAGGGACTCTCGGCCGACTCCGCGGAGCCGTCCGACGCGCTCACGGAGGCGCAGGTCGAGGAGCTCGGTCGGGAGGTCGGGCTCTCCGCGGCCAGCATTCGGCAGGCGCTGGCGGAGGAACGCGCACGCAGCGTGGTCACCTCCGACGAGTCGGGCATCGCGACATCGCTGCTCGGCGACTCGCGTGTCGGGTCACAGCGCATCGTTCCCGGCACACCGCCCCGCGTTCTCGACAC
>JBOHTL010000276.1:0-3697 GCA_050733735.1 Gemmatimonadaceae bacterium | reverse complement strand
GCGCGAAGGATCCGAGCCTTGCGGCTCTTCTCTCGGCGGTCACGATACCCAGACCCGCGACGCGCTTGGGACGTGGCGTGACACGCGCCGTGCGTCCAGGGCGCGCGACGGGGAGGCTCGTCGGCGGCAACCTCTCGCTGGTGCAGCAATCGATCGGGACGCCGTACGAGGTGCAGGTCGACGACGCGATTCTCTTTCTCGAAGAGACGAAGGATCCGATGTCCGTGGTGGATGAGCGGCTCCTGCACCTGCGCGCGTCCGGCTTGCTTCCGCGCGTCCGCGGCATCGTATTTGGGCACCTCTCGCTCGATCGCTCGGAAGAGGACGAGTTCGAGGACTTTGTGCTGGACCTGGTGTCCGACCTCGACGTGCCCGTCCTGATGGATTTTCCCGCCGGCCACGAGATCCCGAATCTCACGCTGCCCATGGGGACGCAAGTCGAACTGGTCGTGGAGGAGGAGACCGGGTGGATCCAGTACAACGAGGATTCACTCACCCTCCCCACGACCGCATGAGCGACCACTTCGACCTCGTCGTCATCGGCGCCGGTCCTGCCGGCGAGAAGGGCGCGGCGCAGGCCGCGTACTTCGGCAAGAAAGTCTGCGTCATCGAGCGCGCGCCAAAGCCGGGCGGCGCGGCGGTGAACACCGGAACGATTCCCTCCAAGACGCTGCGCGAGACCGCGCTCTACTTCTCCGGGCTGCGGCAGCGCGGCCTGTACGGCGTCGACCTCCGTGTGAAGCACGACATCACCGTCAGCGATTTCATGTTCCGCGAGCGCGCGGTGGTGGAATCCGCATGGGCGCTCATCGACGAAAATCTCACGAGGCACAACATCACGCTGGTCCAGGGCGGCGCGAAGGTGATTGCGCCAACGGCGGTGCGCGTCAGTCGGTTCGGTCAGCCCGACCGCACGATCACGGGTGACACGATCCTCGTAGCGACGGGTTCGCGCCCGCAGCAGCCGGAAGGCGTGGAGGTCGACGGACGCATCATCGTGGACAGCGACTCCCTGCTCACGCTGCAGCGGATTCCGGCGCGGATGATCGTCATCGGGGGCGGGGTGATCGGCTGCGAGTACGCGTGCATTTTCGCGGCGCTGGGGGTGAAGGTCACCATCGTGAACGGGCGATCGCGACTGCTGTCGCATCTCGACGCGGAAGTGGGGGATGCGCTGAAACGACAGATCACCGCCCGTCTCGGCATCTCCGTGCAGGTGAATGTCGAGCCGACGCAGATCGCCGTCGAAGGTGACCACGCGCGAGTCGACCTGTCGGATGGCAGCACGCTGCACGCCGAGGCGGTGCTGTTCAGCGCCGGACGCATCGGCAACACCGATGGTCTGGGGCTCGACGATCTCGGCGTGCGTCTCAACCAGCGGGGCTACGCGCAGGTCGACAAGAACTACTGCACCGCGGTTCCGTCGGTCTACGCCGCCGGGGACGTCATCGGATTTCCCGCGCTCGCGTCCACCGCGATGGAACAGGCGCGGGTCGCCGTGTGTCATGCGTTCGACCTCAAGTACAAGCAGATGGTCTCGCCGGTGCTGCCGTACGGCGTGTGGACCATCCCGGAAATCGCGACCGTCGGTGAGACGGAGGATGCGCTCGTCACGCGCCGCATCACGTACGAGGTCGGGCGTTCGTCGTATCGCATCAATCCGCGCGGGCAGATCATCGGCGACACCGACGGATTCGTGAAGATCCTCTTCGATCCCGACGATCAGCGCCTGCTCGGCGTGTCGATCATCGGTGAAGGCGCGTGCGAGCTGATTCATCTCGCCGCGTCGGTGATGAGCTTCAAGGGGACGCTCGACTACTTCATCCAGGGCGTCTTCAACTATCCCGCGTTCTCCGACGCGTACAAGTACGCCGCGTACGACGGCCTGCAGGCGCTGGCACGTCGCCGGGCCAAGGTGGGCGGGCTGCCCACGACCGGGGATCAGCGCGCCGTTCGCATTTGAGTCTCGTCCTTGCGAAGAACGGCAGGATCCGAATTTTCCGAATGAATCCGAATAGATCCACAGAGTCGAAAGCCACTCTCGCGCCGTTCAATTCTCATTTCTTGGGTTGCCTGGAGAGATCTTCGCCTGGCACGAAGATCTCTTTCGTTTCAGCGATCTGTTCGGATCACTTCGGGTAATTCGGATCCTGCTGTTCCGTGCCGAGATGATCTCTGAGCACCGAGACAGTATTGGGGATTTGGGCACTGAATGAGATTTTCTCGGCGCGCAAGACCCCGATGCCGAGAGACGGATCGACCGAAGATTTGTGCGCTAGCGCGCTCCAGGTCCGCGCGATATGCTAAGCGCGCAATGCTCACCACCGCGACGCCGCCCGCCACCACCGAGCTCACACCAGCTCCATCGCCACTGACGGCGCGCATTCTGCGCCCAGCATTCGCGTTCGTCGCCGAGCGCGTCTGGCTCGACTTCGTCAACACGGACGGCGGCACGCACTCGGCGGACGCGGTCGGCGACTTCGATTCGCTCGTGGCCTGGCTCGAGAGCGCCAACGCGCTCGACGCGGAACGCGCGCAGATGATGCGGCGGCGCGCGCTGCAGCAGCCCAGCGGGGCCACGGCCGCGTTGATGGATGGACGCCGGGTGCGCCTGGCATTGCGGAGCCTCGCCGAGCGAGGCGCCGTCGCGCCGCAGATTCGCATGGACGCGCTCACCGAGATCAATCGTGTGCTCGGACGCAGCGCCGGCACTCGTCGGCTCGAGATGCGCGGGGACGGCACCTTTGCGCGGTCGTTCGTCCCCGTTGGCGACGCGTTCGCCGGACTCATGATTCCGATCGTCGAGTCCGCGGCTGACGCGCTGATTCTCGGCGAGCTCCAGCGCGTGCGGCGGTGCGCGGATCCACGCTGCGCGCGTGTGTTCTACGACGGCACGAAGAACGCCGCGCGCCGCTGGTGTGACATGGCAACCTGCGGCAACCGCGCGAAGGCCGCGCGCCACCGCGCGCGCCTCAAGGCACACTGAGCGCCCCTCGTCGTCGCGTCGAGGTCGTGCGCACCTACCTCGAGCTCGATGACCGTGCTCGCTTCCGAAAGCCGCAGCGCACGCCGGCCACCGCGCGTCTCGAGCGGCTCAGCCCCTGCCCTGTCGCCACGTATCGGCGGCTCTACCGCGATGTCGGCGCGCAGTGGTACTGGCACGACCGGCTCGAGTGGTCCGACGAGCAGCTCGCCGATTACCTCTCCCGCGATGACGTCACGGTCTGGGAGCTCACCGTGGACGGCGCGTCGGCCGGCTACATCGAGCTGCAGCTGCAGGAGAGCGACAGTGTGGAGATCGTCTACTTCGGCCTCACTCCGGAATTCATCGGGATGGGGCTTGGCGGATGGCTGCTGGGACGCGCCGTGGAGGAAGCGTGGGCGATGGGGGCGCGACGCGTGTGGCTGCACACCTGCACGCTCGATTCGGAGCGCGCCCTCCCGAACTACGAGGCGAGAGGATTCCGGGAGTTCAGGACGCAGCGTCTCGAGGTGGAGATCGAAGGTCAGGAAGTAGTCGGGGAGCGCTTCCTCCCCGACTGAGTCATCGCCGCTTGCGGCCGCGTTTGCGGCCGCTGCCCTCGTGACGCTCGCCGCGTTTGCCGCTCTGACGCGCCCCGCCCCCTCCTCGCCCGCGGCGCCCGTGACGCGGCGACGGCCGTTCCGCGATCGCGGTGGCGCCATACGGTGTGCGCGG
>JBOHTL010000275.1:0-5010 GCA_050733735.1 Gemmatimonadaceae bacterium | reverse complement strand
ACATCGGCCACATGCTCGAGGCCCAGGACGAACTCCGCCGGCTTTGATCGTCCGGTCGGTTCACATTCGTCGTTGCGTCGTCGCCGCGGTCACGGCAGCAACGCTCGCGTGTGACTCGCCGCGCAACGCCGAGCGTCCGTCGGATTCGGCGTCGCTTGCCCGCGATTCCGTGAGGGTGGGTGGGTCAGCCGCGGCAGGGTCGCTCTCCGCACCTGACACCCAGCACCAAACACCCCGCGCCGCCGCACCCAATCTCAGCGCCCAGCCTCCCGCCCCACTGGTACCCACCCCCGACACCATTCGCGGGCTCTACGTGAATCGCTGGGCCGCGATCGGCTCGTCCATGTGGCGACTCATCGACGTCGCGAAGGAGACGGAGATCAACGCGCTCGTCATCGACGTGAAGGACGATCGCGGGCTGATGCTCTACCACACCGACGTCGCGCTGGCGCGCGAGATCGGCGCCGACACGACGCATCCGATGTCGCACAGCCGGCTGCGCGCCGTGCTCGACACGATGCGCGCGCACGACATCTATCCCATCGCCCGTATCGTCGTCGCCAAGGACCCGCTGCTCGCGGCCACGCGGCCGCAGTGGGCCATTCACCGTCGCGACGACAGCGCCAAGGTCTGGCTCGACCGCGACAGCACGCCCTGGCTCGATCCCACGCACGAGGAGATCTGGACGTACGCCGCCGACATCTCCGCTGAAGCGGCGCGACTCGGATTCAGCGAGCTGCAGTTCGACTACGTGCGCTTTCCCGACGACGATCGCGTGATCCGGGAGGGGCTGTACGCGAGATCCGAGGGACGCACGCGCGCGCAGGTGATTCGCGATCAGCTTGGGCTTCTCCGCGGCCTGGTGAAGCCGCTCGGAGTTCCCATGACGATCGACGTGTTCGGCCTGACCGCGACCGACTCGACCGACATGGGCATCGGTCAGCGTTGGGAGATGTTCATCGACCGGGCCGACGTCGTCCTTCCGATGGTCTATCCCTCACACTTCGCGCGCGGCACGTATGGTCTCGCGAATCCGAACGCGAATCCCTACGAGACCATCGGTCGAGCGCTCGAGGACGTAAAGCGTCGCACCCAGGGGATCGCTGGGGCGGCCAGCATCATTCCATGGTATCAGGATTTCACCATGGGCCGACCGCGCTACGGACCGGAACAGGTGCGCGCGCAGATCCAGTCAGGGTACGATAGTGGGTTCTACAGCTGGATTCTGTGGAATCCCGCCAGTCGGTACACCGTCGAGGCGCTGCGGCATGATTCAGTCAGCGCGCCGACTGACACTGTGCCACGAGACACAGTCATTCGACTAATTCGGTCAATTCGTTCCAATTCGGATCAGTCATTCGTGACGCCTTAATGCGCGAGAAGGCGTGCTACCGCGGCGGCGACCGCGTGCGCTTTCTCGAGCGGCACGAAATGCCTGGCCTCCGGGATGATCTCGACCGTGCTGCCGGGAATCGCGTCGTGCAGCCGCTGAGCGATCGTGACCGGCAGAAACGGATCGCGCTCGCCCCAGATGATCGCCGTGGGCGCCGTGATGTTGCCCAGCCGTGCGGCGAGTGAGGCGGTTTCGTCGCAGCGCAATGCGTCGAAATGCCGCATCAGCGTGTCGCGCCCGTTCGACTCGGAGAATGGTCGCAGGAAGAGATCGATGTCGCGCGCCCCGTCCTCGGGATCCTGACACCCGCGCAGCAGATCGCGTCGCATGACGGACAGGATCCAGCTCGGCGGCAGATGCCGCGTGAGAGGCAGTGTCGCGCGCGCCATTCGGACCTCGCGAGACGGCCACGCGTCGAAGGCAACGGAGTTCACGAGTCCGAGCTTCGAGACCCGGTGCGGATGGCGCACCGCGACCGACTGTGCCACGCCTCCGCCGACGTCGTGCCCGACGAGACACGCATAGTTGATCCCCAGCGCGTCGAGTACAGCGACGACCCGGTCCGCGTGCGCGCGGACATCCAGCTGGGCATCGCGGGGCGGATCGCTGCGTCCGAAGCCCAGCAGATCGAGCACGACGATGCGGTGGCCGGCGGGCAGCAGCGGCACGACGTCGCTCCAGAGATGGCTCGACGTCGGAAAGCCGTGCAGCAGAACGACAGGCTCGCCCGCGCCGCGAGTGCCAGCGGCGTAGTAGTAGAGACGGACGCCGTTCAGGTCGAGGAATTCACCGCGCACGTGACCAAAACTAGGTAAGGGGAAATAGGAAAGGGGTGGTCCCCCATCCCTCCCCTTTCTCCTTTGTTCCTGCTCCGAAAAGGTGGGTATCTCTGGTGTTGCCAACGTCTTGCGGCGCCTCTAGCGCAAACCGCAAAACGCTTTATGCTTACGCCCCCAAACCGCCGGGCCTGCCGGTAGTAGCCGTCTGTTGCCCGAAGGGAGCCCGAATCGATCGCTCTGTGACTGTTCCGCCAACGCTGCCGGCGACCGCCAATCCGGCTCCATCTTTTTCCACTCTACCGCCTCCGGCGGCAGCTCTTCGATATCCGTTGAGCTGGATGCTCGAGCACGCTGCAGCGCCACTCAAGTACAGATCGATCACCGAAGTGGCTCGAATCGCTGACCAGGTCGGCCCCGGTCTGATCGCTCTCCCGTATACGTACCGTCCTGCACTGCTGTTGGCGCTGCAGCAAGGGCTCGATGGCACCTGGAATCGCTCGATGCTCGCGCTGCCGGCGAGTCGGTCAGAGCACTTCGAAGGGGTGGGAACGGTCAACGCGGTGCGCCGGCTGCTCGAGTACGGATGGGATCGCGATTCGCCGCCCCTGATACACGCGCGCCGCGCGCTTTTCCGGCTGCTGGCGGAGGACACCGACGCCGAATACCTGTACGAGCTCACGGCCAAGAATCAGGACGAGGACACGATCCGGCGCGGGAGGGCGATCCTGCGTGAAGCCGCGGGCGCCGCGCTGGCGCAAGCGGGTTACGAGGACGATCCGCGTCTTCGTGGTGTAGCGCGACGTGTCCTGGAGCGCGTGGCCGGTTACCTCCGTTCGCCGCTCGGACAAAAGCCCTGGGTTCGCGTCGGCAACCAGCACGTGCTCGCCGCTGAGGCGGCGCCGCCGTCGATCCATGCGCTCGTGATGTTCGCGTACATGCCGCTCTTCCGCACCGAGAATCACGAGGCGATGGACCGCCTGTACCAGTACCTCACGCAGCACCTGCCCCGCCAGGAACCGCTGCAGCTCTGCGGCAAGAAGGTCATGTCACAACCGCATCTCGTGCTCGGCGATCAGCTGCCGAATCGCAACGCCGCTGACGCGGATGTCCCGAGTGCGATTGCATGGCTCGAGCTCATGGCACGGTTGGGCTTTCTCCGTCGCAACGAGAACTGGCTCAAGCTGTTCGAACGTTTTCTCGACGATCGCGACGAGAACGGCGTGTGGCACCCGCACAAAGGTCTGGCCGCGCCGCGCTCCACCAACCCGTTCGTCTGGCCCCTGTATCCCCTCGAGAACGAGCTCTCCGGTGACGAACGCTGGACGGACGCTACGTTCAGGCTTGGACTGATCGCGAGGATACTGGGACGTCCCATCGAGCCGGTCTGAGCCAGACCAGGCCGGGGCGATTGGCTCCGGAGCAGATGTATCCGGCCGGTGTCGCCGGAATGGCCACGCGCTACCTGACACTCGACAGCGGCATTCGCGTTCGCGTCCTCGAAGGCGGAGCGCCGGATGGTCCCGCGGTGCTGCTGGTGCATGGATGGGGCGGTTGTTCATACTCGTTCGCCGAGATGATTCCGGCGCTCGTTCACGCCGGATATCGCCTGGTCGCTCTGGAGCTTCCCGGCCACGGCTTGAGCGACAAGCCCGTCGAGGAGTCGTGGTATTCGGAGGCGTCGCTCACGCGCGTCGTGGTGGAGGTCGCGGAGCGCGAGCGACTCGCGCGCTTCGCCTATGTCGGACACTCGATGGGCGGACTGCTCGGTCTGACGCTGGCGGTCTCCGGTTCCATGCCCGCGATGCGTCGTCTCGTGTTGATCAGCTCCGCCGGGTTGTCGCGAATCGCGGTGCTTCCGCCGATCAGGTTCCTGTCGCCGTCGCCGGTCAATCGATTCGTTCCGGCGATGCTGACGCGCGCGGTGATCGCCGGCGTGCTGCGCGCGGCTTTCGGCACGAAGGAGCGGCCGACACAGCTCGACATCGATCAATACTGGGCGCTCACGCAGTGGGACGCATACGCGTGGGCCTGTCGCGCATGTCTGCATCACGTGGATTTCTCACGCGTTTCCGCGGTGAAGCTCCGGAGTCTGCGGATGCCGGTGCTCGTGATTACCGGGGGACGTGATCGGGTCGTCGGTGGGAAGGCGGCGTCGCGGAGATCGCGGCTGATTCCCACGGCGCGACAGGTGCATTTACGAGAGGGCGGACACCTCGTCATGCAGGAGCTGGCGGCCAGGACGAACCCGGAAATTCTCGCATTCCTCAGCGGACTGAGGGAAGAATGAACGGGGAACAGACGATGGGACGATAAGTCGCAGTAGCGCCAAAGCATTGTAATTATTAGCTTTATAGCACTTATGGAGCTGTCACAAATCGAAACAGATAGTCCTCTGCCCAGCGAGTCAGAGCAGTCCTTCGAGTCGCTGGGTATGTCGGAAGCAGTGTTGCGAGCCGTCACCGACGCCGGCTATCGCACTCCCACCCCGATCCAGCGCGAAGCCATCCCGCTCGTGCTCCGGGGACGCGACGTGATCGGACTCGCGCAGACCGGCACCGGAAAGACGGCCGCCTTCACGCTCCCGCTCGTCGACATGCTGATCGGCGGTCCTCGACGGACGCGCGCCATCGTGCTCACGCCGACGCGCGAGCTCTGTATGCAGGTGGAGGAGAGCATCCAGAAGTACGCGAAACATTCGCAGCTCGCCGTCATCGCCGTCTTTGGTGGAGTCCCCCTGGACCCGCAGCAGAAAGCGCTGCGCCGCGGCGTCGACGTGATCGTCGCGACCCCCGGCCGGCTGATCGATCATCTCGAGCGACAGAACGTCGTCTTCGACGA
>JBOHTL010000274.1:0-6477 GCA_050733735.1 Gemmatimonadaceae bacterium | reverse complement strand
GTCGCCCACGGTCTTCACGATGGATCGCTCGCCATCGGCGAGCTCCACCAGCGCGCCCAGTCCCTGCAGGGCCTGCAGGTCCTTCGCGGGATCGATGACATCGACATCGCGCTTGGGGCTCAGCTGCCGTCCCGCGGAGCCGGCGACTGTGGCGAGGACGCGCGCGGCCCGCTGGATGACGGACGATGCCATCCGCGGCGACACCGCGATGGGAGGCGCGGAGGCGCGGCGCAACGCTTCATCGAACTCGGGGGTCGCGAGCGTCGTGTCGGTCGAAATGCGCTCAGCAAACAGATACTCGAGCAGCGCGGACAGGTCTTCGAACGAGCCGGAGGTGGAATCGGCGAGCGCGTTGTATCGCTCGATGTTGCGGCTCAGCACGCGAACCTCGTTCAGGTAGCGCGGCACCGCGAACGGATCACCCGAATCCAGGCCATCCGACAGATAGGACGCGGCCGCGGCGTCGTCGCCGAGAAGGATCGACGCGCGCTCCATCAGACGCTGACGCGTCACGGGCAGCACGATGTCGCTCACACCCGCGCGGATCGAGATCCGGATCTCGTCCGGCAGACGGGAGAACCACGATGTGGGAATGAACGCGGACCGCATCTGCGTCGACGGAACGTTGCGCATCTGGCCCACGAGCTCCACCACGGCGGCGTCGCGCGACCGGCGCGCGATGGGAGAACCGTCGCCGAGCGGATCGCCCTTCCGCAGCTCGTCGAGGTCGATCGCCACACCCGACAGCACGCGCGCCAGCAGCACGGCGTCGGCTCTGAGGCCCGCCTGGCCCCGGTCGGCGGCCTGAAGACCGTTCACCGACGTCCAGAGCCCGAAGCCGCCGCCGAGCGCCAGCACGAGCGCGGCCACCTGCGCGAACACGACCCGGCGATCGCGCGCGAGACGCAGGCGCCTGTCGGGCCGCGCCAGCCCCGCCTCGCGGAAGATGCGCTCGGCGAAGAGCGACTGAAGAAAGACGAGAGAGTGCGGCTCGGTCGCGATCTCGGCCGAGTTGCGCGGCCTCGGCGTCTCGGCCACCGTCGACGAGATGCGCTGCTGCGCGGCGCCCGGGTTATTGTCGACGACGTCGCCGGTGAAGTAGAAGCCACGGAAGAACATCGATGGACGCCGCTCGCCGATGGACATGAGCCGCGCGACGAGGATCTTCAGCGGTTCCTGCAGATCCGAGAACTCGGCGTCGAAGAGGAACACGCCCACGGAATCCCGGACCTGTTCCGGAGCCGCGATCAGCTCGTCGCGCAGGTTCGCGAGATGCCGCCGCAGTTCCATGAATCCCGCGTCCACCCAGGTGGGCTCGAAGCGAAGCTCGGGGTTGGCCGGATTTGCCCATCCGAAGACGTCCTGGCGCCGCGCCGACGGAAGCGCGTCCACGAAGCTGCGAAATCCCGGGAGCACGTCGCATTTGGTGACGAGGACGTGCAGCGGCAGACGAACGCCGAGGAAGCGACGCGTCTCTTCGAGGAACACGCGGATGCGTTCCGCGGTCTCCTCGAGTTTCTCGGGATTGGAGCGCGCCGCGATGAGATCGGCGCAGGCGATCGTGACGATCACGCCATTGAGCGGCGAGTCGGGGCGCTCCTTGCGCAGCATGTGCAGCAGCGTATTCCAGCCGATCGACGCGTCGATGACCGTCTGATCTGGCGCGAGCGTGGAGCTGCCATCCGTCGCCCCTGGCGATGCAGCCGGCGCTTCGAGCACCACGGCGTCGTCATACAGCCACCACTTGCCCGCGTCCTTGCGCAGAGCGTCCACCTCGATCGGCGGCCCCCACCGTTGCTCCAGGCCGTTGTTGGCGAGAATGGTCTTCTTTCCTGAGCCATCGGCGCCGACCAGCATGAACCACGGCATGAGCATGCGGTCCTTGTCGGATCCGGGCGCCAGCCCTTCATGGCTGTCGAACGTCCGCTCCAGCGATTCCTTGAGTGCGATGATACGGCTCCTGCGCCCGGCGCCGCGGAACTCCTCTGCGGTGGTGGCGAAGGGATCGATCGGCTTTTCGGAGGCCGTGACGCTCAGCGGGTCCGTGCCATCCGCCGGGATCTCTTCGATTTCTTCCTCGCCCCCAGCCACCAGATACCACAGAAACGCGAGGCCGACGACGGCCGTCAGCCCAATCAGCAGCCAGGGCAACCACTGCGGCATCATCGAATGCTCCCCGTGGAATCGGCGACGATGCGCCCGGTGACGTCCTTGAGGTCAGCCGAGACGCGGTTCCAGGTGACGTGCGCGATCACCGCATAGCTCACGACGACGAATGCGAGAATCGCCGCCCAGCGCTGCGCGCCGGACACGCGTGACACCGCATGACCCACGACAGTGCGCGTCGAGATTTCCGGAATCAGCGTCCGGTCGGGCGAGTACAGCAGCAGCGCGTCGCCACGATAGATGTACTCGTAGAGACGCTGCCGGTACTCCGCCAGCGCGCGCGTGAGCCCGAAGGCGCGGTACTTCCCCTGAAATCCCGCGGCGAGAATCATCAGATACACACGCGCCAGGTCACGCGAGATCGGCGTGTTCGGCGCGTCCTTCAGGAGCCGGTCGATGCGCTTGAACAGATCGTGCGCGGCGGCACGCGAGCGGAAAAGCTTCTGCTCCAGCAGATGGTCCTGCCAGACGCTCTGCCCTTCCCAGTCGAGGTGCGTGAACGTCTCGTCGGCCAGCGCGGCCATCGCGAACTGCGCGTCGGGATAGCGCGCCGCGATCTCACCACCCATCCACTTGGCTTGGGCGCCCTGCAGCTCGAGCACCTCGATCAACTTCTTGCTCAGCGCTTCGGCAGCACCGTTGGCGTCCGTTGGCAGCGCTGCTGCCTCTGACATCATCGCCGTCGAGAACCCTGCCGTGAACTCCGTCTTCCGATGCTTGAAGCGGATGATCTCGTTGTAGAAGGTGCGGAACTTCTCATACAGGAAAACGGGATTCCCGTCGATCACCGTTTCAGCGCCGGCAGCGGCGGCCGGAGCCGTCTTCTCGCGCCAGAACCGGATCCGCTGCAGCAGCGTTGCGAGGGCGGGCCAGCGAATCGGCTTCGTGGGGAGCTCGATGATCGGCTCGGTGGGCACCGAGCGTTCTTCGCGCCGCTCTTTCCTCTCGAGCGCCCCGAGTCGGCCGGCGATATCGAGGTTCTGCGGCGTCGGCCGGAAGAGGGTGATCTCCTTTACCGGCTGGAACTCGAGGGTCCGGGACGATTCGTTCTGCGACGTCGACGAGGACGGAGGCGTGGGCTTGAAGAGCGTCGAAAGACCTCTGCGAACCCGCGTGATGACCGACGACGATTCCTTCGAAGCGCCAAGCGCCGAGACCCAGCCGCGCATGGCGCGACGTGTCTGCGAGGAATCGCTCGCGGGCGCCGGTTCGGCGAGATCGTGCGCGGGCAATTCGCCAGCGCGACCGACGTCGTTGTCGGAGTCGCTCAAGTGAGGCAGGATATGATGGAGACCGGGCCGAGTCCGCGACACGTTCGCGGAGTTTCAGAATTCACCGATCTTCTTGCGGGGCAACGTTTAAGACTGGGGAATGGCCCCGTTCGTAACGTCGCCTCATGCATTGTTCGGCGTGCCCGGAAACCCGCCGAACAGAGCCCGAAGAGGGGCTATGGATTGACCGCGAATGCGGCGGTCGTCGCCGACGTCAGATTCGGCGCGGATGCCGTAAGCTGGTAGCCGGTGCCCGCCTGATTGATGCGCAGGTTGTTGAACGTCGCGACGCCGTTTTCCGCATTGACGATGAGTTGACCGCTCAGAGCCGCCCCCGGCGTGCCGGTGTTCGGGGTGATCGACATCGTCACTGGAAGTGTGGAATTGGCAACGACTTGGTTGGCGTTGTTCCGGATCTCTACCCGCACGGCGGGGCTGATGGCCGCGAGGATGGTCACGTCGCTGGGCTGTACGGAGACGGCCAGCAGCGACGGAGGCGAGGGACTGGGAACGAAGCCCGTGATGACGTCGCCTTCGTCACAGGCAACGCCGAGCATGAGGGCTGAAACGAGAGCGAGACGACGCATCGGTGTCATGACGTGGAGTGAATACCGGTACGACATGGTTGCTTCCTATCAGACGGCTCAGAAAGCGCCGAGTAAAAGGGTTGCGAGGTCCGTTCCACTCAACTGCGCTCGAGCAGCATGGAGATGAGTCGCGGCGGACTGTCGGTCGGCGCGTCGTCCTCCGTCCATTCGCCGAGCGAACGGAGACTGAAACCGGCTTCGATCGCGCCGTTCACGTACTCGCTCACGGTGTGCACATGCGCCGAGATCTGAACGGTCTCTCCGCTGTCCGGATCGATGAAGTGCGCCTGCGATCCCGCGAGTTGACGATACGGGTGCAGCTCGCAGAAGAAGAACTGGCCCGCGGGGCGCAGAACGCGGGCCGCTTCAAAAAATACGGGCGCAAGATCGTGCACGTGTTCGAGAATCAGGTTGGCGACGACCGCGTCGACGGAGGCGGGCGGCACCGGCCATGAGTCTCGCACGTCGTGCCTCACGAACTTCACGTTGGAGGTGGGAATCCGCTGGTGTGCGCGCGCGATCATCCCTTCGCTCACGTCCATCGCGACGACCGATCGCGCGTGCGCCGCGAGAAACACGGTGTTCTTCCCCGTGCCGCTGCCCAGCTCGAGCACGTCGAGATCCTGGATCTGCACGGGCACGCGCCGCATGACCATGGCGTCGAGATCGCGCGTGGTGTTCTTGTCCGCGTCGTAGCTCGACGCCCACCGATTATACAGGGCGGAGACGTCGGTTCTCTCGATCCTGGAGGAGTGTGTCATCGGCGGGTTCAACGTATACTAGCCGGACAGCTATGATGCGATGTGACTGACTTCACTGCAGCGGAAAACGTGACACGCGCGGGGTCTTCGGGGCTTCCACCGGCGCTCGCGACCTCTTTCGTGCTCGAGCGCGAGCTGGGCCGCGGCGGCATGGCGACGGTGTATCTCGCGCGCGAGACCAAGCACGAACGCCAGGTCGCGATCAAGGTGCTGCATCCCGAGGTCAGCTCGGCGTTCGGCGCCGAGCGATTCCTGCGCGAGATCGGTATCGCGGCGCGACTGTCGCACCCGCACCTCGTGCCGCTGATCGACTCCGGACACGCCGATGGGTTTCTCTACTACATCTCCGCGTTCGTCCCCGGCGGCAGTCTGCGCGACCGACTGGACAAGGAGGGCAAGCTTCCCATCCCGGAAGCCATTCGCATCGCGGAGGAAGTCGGGGCCGGTCTGGACTTCGCGCACCGCGCCGGGTTCGTCCATCGCGACGTCAAGCCTGAGAACATTCTCTTCGCCGACGGACACGCGCTGCTTGCCGACTTCGGCATCGCCCGGGCGTTCGGCGCGGACGCGGGATCGTCGGCATCCGTGACCGGAGGGCATCTCACGGAGCCCGGGATCGCTGTCGGCACGCCGGCGTACATGAGCCCCGAGCAGGCATCCGGTGAAGCGCGCCTCGATGCCCGGAGCGACATCTACTCGCTGGCGTGCGTGTTGTACGAGAGCATCGCAGGTGAACCACCTTTCATGGCCGGCGCGCCGCGGCACGTCATGATCAAGCACATCACCGAACAGCCGCGGCGGCTGCGCCAGCTGCGACCGGACGTTCCCCAGGCCGTGGAAGACGCGGTGCACAAGGCGTTGGACAAGGATCCGTCGCGCCGGTTCCGAGGCGTGACCGACTTCACCGCGGCCCTTCGCGTGGACGTGCCGCCACGCCGGCTGGGCATTGCACGGGGCCTGCGAGGCGTCGCGGTGCTTCCCTTCGTCAACGCCAGCCCAAACCCGGAGAACGAGTTTCTCAGCGACGGCATCACCGATGAGCTGATCAACGCGCTGGCGAAGCTTCCCGGCGTCCGCGTGGCGTCGCGCACCTCCGTGTTCGCGCTCAAGGGAAAGCCGCAGGACGTTCGCGCCATCGGCGCGCTGCTCGACGCCGCGTACGTCCTGGAGGGCACGGTCCGGCGCTCCGGCAATCAGCTTCGCGTCACCGCACAGCTGACGTCCACCGACGATGGGCGGCTGCTCTGGTCGCAGCGCTACGATCGCGAGCTGGACGACGTCTTCGCGATCCAGGACGAGCTTGCGACGACCATTGTGGGAACGTTGCGCAGCGGCGAGCTCGCGCCGGCGCCCTCCATCACGCCAGCAACCGAGCGTCACACGTCGAACGTGAGGGCGTTCACGCTGTACCTGAAGGGCCGTTACGAATGGAACCAGCGCACGCAGGCGGGCGTCGCGAGCGCGATCAGGTTCTTCGAGCAGGCGATCGCTGAAGATCCGGACTATGCGCTGGCGTACACGGGTCTGGCGGACGCGTACTCCACCTTTCTCGACTATCGCAGCGTTCCCGTCCACGAAGGGCACGCGCTGGCCAAGAAGTACGCCCGGAAGGCGTTGCAGCTGGACGATTCGCTGGCGGAAGCGCATGCCTCGCTGGCGTGGAGCCTCTTCATCTACGACTGGGACTGGGAT
>JBOHTL010000273.1:0-2731 GCA_050733735.1 Gemmatimonadaceae bacterium | reverse complement strand
GGACTCGTTTGCGGACGCCGACTTAGGCGGCTGAAAGCGCGATTCTCCCACTTTGCCAGCGTAGGCCATTGCTACTCCGGAACTTGAACTGGTAAGAAACTTGCTGCTCTACCTGTGATAGTTCGTTACAAGTCTACCCTGTCCGCAGCCCCACCGGTGCAGCGGAAAGGGACTCGCTTGCACCGAGGCAACTGAGGTATGATTCGCACCCCATCCGCCCTGGACAACGACCTCGCCGCCTCGCAGAGGAACGGAATGAGCGCGAAAGGAAAGACGGTCTTGCTGGTCGAGGACAACGAGGACAACCGCATCGTCTATTCCACGATCCTGCGGCATTTCGGCTACTCCGTGACCGAGGCGTTGAACGGCGAAGAAGGCATTGCGAAGGCGCGGTCGGAGCGGCCGGATCTGATCCTGATGGATATCTCCATCCCGATCATCGACGGCTGGGAAGCGACGCAGGTGCTGAAGCATGATCCCACCACGCGTGACATCCCGATCATCGCACTGACGGCGCACGCGCTGGCATCGGATCGGGAGAAGGCCATGGAGGTCGGATGCGACGGGTATCTCGCGAAGCCGTGCGAACCCCGCGCCGTGGTCGCAGAAGTGCAGAAGTTCCTCGGTCGTGATGACGGCGCATGAGACGGCGGTTCCCGCACCGGAGCTCACCGGGCGCATCCTGGTCGTAGACGACCACGAAGACAACGTCGAGCTGCTGCGGGCCCGGCTCGAGGCGTGGGGATACAACGTGGAGGCAGCCACGGACGGGCAGCAGGCGCTCGACCTCGTGCACGCCGCCCCGCCCGACCTGATTCTCCTGGACGTCATGATGCCGTCGATCGACGGCAATGAAGTCGCGCGCCGCATCAAGCAGAACCCGCTGCTGCCGTTCATTCCGATCATCATGCAGACGGCGCTCGATTCCACCGAGAGCAAGGTCGAAGGGCTCGAAGCCGGCGCCGACGATTACATCACCAAGCCGATCGAGTTCGCCGAGCTCAAGGCGCGCGTCCGTTCGATGCTGCGCATCAAACGTCTGCAGGAGGAGCTGGAGGAGCGCGAGCGGCAGCTCCTCGAGGCCAACGAGCGCCTGCGTCACATGTCGCGGACTGACGGGCTCACGGGCCTGGAGAACCGCCGCTCCATCGAGCGCCTGCTCGAAAAGAGCTTCGCCCACGGCGAACGCCTTTCCGAGCCGCTCTCCTGCGTCATGAGCGACCTGGATCGCTTCAAGTCGGTGAACGACGAGTATGGCCATCAGGCGGGCGACGTCGTGCTCAAGCAGTTCGCCGCGATTCTCAAGAAAGCGGCGCGTGAGATCGACGCGGTCGGCCGGTATGGCGGCGAGGAGTTCATCGTCCTCCTGCCCGGCACCGTTCTCGACGCGGCTGTCACGTTCGCGGAGCGGGTGCGCAAAGAGGTCGAGGCCCATACATTCGTGTTCGATGGCGGTTCCATCCGTCGCACCGTGAGCTTCGGCGTCGCAGGGTGGCCCCACCCCCGCATTCAGAGCTGTGAAGGACTCGTTCGGGCCGCCGACGACGCGCTGTACGTCGCCAAGGAAACCGGACGGAATCGAGTGATCCGGTTCGACAGCGACGAGTTCAACGCGCACACATCCGCGAATGGACAACCAGGGCAGGACAGTGCCGCCGTCGGCGCGGCCGACGGAGGGGGGGAAGAAGGCGGGGGAGGCGGAGAGCTTCGGCGAGCCAGCTGACGACCGCGCCGGGAATCCCACCGACGAGGTCACGCGGCTTCGCGCCCGCCTCGCGGAAGTCCAGCGCGAACGCGACCACCTGACCGCGGTCGTCGACATCCTGCAGGAGATTTCCGCCTCCCTGCACTTCGTCGACATCCTGCAGACGATCGCGCGCCAGCTGGGCAATGCGTTCGGGCTCGACCGCTGCGCGATCTTCCTGACCGGCGAGCAGGACGAGGTGCGCCTCGTAGCCAGCTACGAGGACCCGAGCATCCGGAACCTCGTCGTGGACATCAATCGCTATCCCGAGCTGAAACGCGCGTTCGACTCCGGCGAGACGGTATTCGTTCCGGACGCGATGGCGGATCCCGCCTTCAAGGCCGTGCGCGCCCAGCTCGAGCAGCGCAACGTCCGTTCGATCGTCGTCGTTCCCCTGCAGTCGCAGGAGAGCATCATCGGCGCGATTTTCCTGCGCACGGACCGCGACGGCGAACCTTTCAGTGAAGCAGACGTGCGCTTCTGCCAGGTCGTGGCGTCGCTCACGGCCAAGGCGCTGCGCAACGCGCACCGCTTCGAAACGCTGATGCGCGAGCAGGCGGATGTCAGCGCGGGACGCCGGCGCGCCGAGCTGCAGCGCATCGCGCTCGTCTCCTTCCTGCGTCGCCTGCTCGACCGCTACGCCACGGCCGAAGACCATGTGTGGGCGGAAACGCTCCTACCCAACGCGTCGGACGAGGAGCTCGACCGTCTCGTCAGCGTCGCCATGCAGGTCCTCGAGGAGGAAGCCAAGGGTTGAGCGTGGATCCGGCACTGTCCGCGCGCGCCGCCACGCTCCGCGAACAGATCGAGCGCGCCATCCACGAGTACTACGTTCTCGACCGCCCCGCGCTGTCGGACGCCGAGTACGACAAGCTGTTCCGCGAACTGCAGGACCTGGAGCGTACGCATCCGGCGCTGCGAACGGCGGATTCGCCGACCTTGCGTGTGGGGATCGAGCCGCAGTCGGTACTGGCGAAGCACCAGCAC
>JBOHTL010000272.1:0-3124 GCA_050733735.1 Gemmatimonadaceae bacterium | reverse complement strand
GGGCTCGCACCAGCGGATGTGAAGCGCGGGATCGAGATCGCGGGGAAGCGGCTCCGAAAGGTCGATCTCGACGACCGGCCATGCTGGCTCTCCGGGAAGCAGCGAGCGCCGAGACAGCGGACAACGGCGCATCTGCTACCGAACTACGATGAATATTTCATCGGACTTCGCGATCGGAGCGCGATCGCGGCCCGGGTCCGTGCGCTGCATCTCGTCACCGGCGGTGACGCGCTGATCGCGCACATCGCCTTCATCGACGGACAGCTGGTCGGTGGATGGCGCCGACTTCAGGAGCCGTCGGGGGTGGTCGTGGCGCTCGAGCTGGTGACGCGAATCACGCGCGACGAGCGCAAACGTCTCGAGGGACAGGCCCTGCGCCTCTCCCGCTTTCTGGAAACGCCGGTCACCATTCGTGACCGGAAGCGCGTCGCGCGATAACTTGGGGCTGGTCAGATCATCCATGAGGAATCGAATCATGTCGTCGTACAGACTGGCGAACGCGATCATGCTGTTGGTCCCCGCCGCGCTGGCGGCACAGACGCCGACGCAGGCCGGAGGGGGGGCCGCAGACATGCAGCGGTCCGCGCTGCACGATTACCGGGTCGTCACGGTCGCCGAAGGACTGGTGAATCCGTGGTCGATCGCGTTTCTCCCGGGCGGCGACATGCTCGTCACGGAACGTCCGGGGCGGCTGCGCATCATCCGTAACGGCCGGCTGCTGTCTGACCCGGTGCCCGGGCTGCCGCGGATGCGCACGGGTGGGCAGGGAGGCCTGCTCGACGTCGTGCCGCATCCCGACTTTGCGGCGAACCGGCTGATCTACCTCTCGTACTCGAAGCCGAACGCCGACAGCACGGAAGGGACCACCGCCGTGGCGCGCGCCCGGTTCGAGAACGATCGCCTCACCAACGTCCAGGAGATCTTCGAGGCGAAGCTGTGGTCGCGGGGGCGAGGCCATCACGGCTCCCGCCTCGCCTTCGATCGCAATGGCTTCCTGTTCATCTCGCTGGGGGATCGCCAGGCACCGCCGAGCGGCAATCTCGAGGCGCATCCGGCGCAGGATCTCTCGAACCACTTCGGCACCATCGTGCGGCTGCACGACGACGGTCGCGTTCCGAGCGACAATCCATTCGTCTCGCGTGCGGGCGCAGTTCCGGAGATCTGGACATACGGCCACCGCAACGTACAGGGACTTCTCATTCATCCCGAGACCGGTGACGTCTGGGCGACCGAGCACGGACCGCAGGGGGGCGACGAGCTGAACCTCATTCAGCCCGGGAAGAACTATGGCTGGCCGGTAATCGGGTTCGGCGTGAACTATCGCACCGGAGCAGCCATCCATAGCGGCACGCATCGCGAAGGGATGGAGCAACCCGTCCACGTCTGGGTGCCTTCGATCGGTGCGTCGGGACTTCTGCTCTACACCGGCAGCGCGTTTCCGCAGTGGCGCGGCAACATCTTCGCGGGCGGCATGGCCCGCGAACAACTGGTGCGGCTCACGTTCGATGGTCGTCGCGTGACGAACGTGGAGACGCTGGTCGAGCGACGCGGCCGCATCCGCGATGTGCGTCAGGGCCCGGACGGGTTCATCTACCTGGCCATCGAACACCGGCAGGGAGAACCCACGCCGATCGTCAGACTCGAGCCAGTGAACCGCTAGTAACTAAGCGCCGTAACTGCGCGCGGTAACTACGCACGTAACGACGCCGATAACTACGCCGGTAACTGCGCCCTTAACGGCGCTGTCACCGGCGCAGTAATCGGCGCCTTTATCGGCGCCGTCCCGAACGTAGTTACGAGCGCTGTTCTTCGTCTGAGCGCTCCTTCTCCTCGTCGTCCGATCGGGGTCGCTCCATCCCCGTCGCCGTCTTCAAGTGTTTTTCCTTGTTGTGCCGTGCCAGCGACTGGGAATCATCGAAATGCGCGCCGCAAACGATGCAGTCGTATTCGTGCGTGTGTTCCATACCTCCCTCCGGTCCTCTGGTCACATCCCATGGCCCGCACACCGTGTGCCGGACCGAAGCGTCGATCGGAGTGTCCTATAACGACGGTTACATTGGTCTGGCCCGCGATCTCCCGGACGGAGGATTGTGTCGGATCTCGAGCAGCAGATTCTGCAACAACTCGGCGCCTCGTACTCCATTCAGTTCGAGCTGCGCGGCGGCGGCATGTCGCGGGTGTTCGTGGCCGACGACGTGTCGCTCAGGCGCCGCGTGGTCATCAAGGTTCTCAACCCCACGCTCGCCGCCACCGTCTCGGTGCAGCGCTTCCAGCGCGAGATCTCGCTGGTCGCCAAACTGAACCATCCGAACATCGTCCCGGTCCTCAGCGCCGGAGAGGTGGACGGGCTGCCCTACTTCATCATGCCGTACATCGAAGGCGAGTCGCTGCGCGGTCGCATCGCGCGCGGTCCACTTTCGATACGAGAGACGGTCGGGATTCTCAAGGACGTGATCCGTGCGCTCGCGTACGCCCATGGCGCCGGGATCGTGCATCGTGACATCAAGCCCGACAACATCCTGCTCGCCGGCAGCGCGGCGCTCGTGTCCGACTTCGGCGTCGCCAAGGCGGTTTCCGCGGCACGCGAGCGCGGTGCGACGCAAGCCGGCCAGACGATCACCGGCGTCGGTATCTCGCTCGGCACTCCCCAGTACATGGCGCCCGAACAGGCCGCCGCCGATCCGAACGCCGACGCGCGCGCCGACTTCTATGCCCTGGGCATCGTCGCGTATGAGATGTTGGTGGGGTCGCCCCCCTTTCATGGGCGTACGCCGCAGGCGCTGCTGGCCGCGCAGCTGACGGAGCTTCCGCCTCCGCTCGCGTCGCGCCGCTACGACATCCCGATCGCGCTATCCAACATCATCATGCAGTGCCTGGAGAAAGATCCAGCGGACCGGCCGCGCACCGCGTCCGTGATCGTACACGTGCTCGACAGTCCGGAAGCGATGTCCGGTCCGCTCGCGGCGACGCCGGAAGCAAAGTCCAAGCGTCGCTGGCGCGCGCTGCAGACGGCGTTCGGCATTCTGCTCGCGACGACCGTCGTGGGTGGGCTCGTGATCTGGTCGCTCTGGCCCGACTCACCGGCGGCCGCGCCGCCCACCACAGGCGTCGCGACCGCGACAGC
>JBOHTL010000271.1:0-5033 GCA_050733735.1 Gemmatimonadaceae bacterium | reverse complement strand
GGCGAGGTGACGGTCGATCGCATCGGTGGGTGGCACTACACGGTCGAGGCGTGGACGGACGCGTGGGAGACCTGGCGCTCCGGCTTCCGCAAAAAGGTCGACGCGGGGGTCGACGTGCGCATCGAGCTCAAGGAAGCGGCCCAGCTCATTCGGGCCGCCGCACGGCGCGCAGAGCGTGGACCGGCACGCGCCGCGCTCACGCAGTCCGCGAAACTCTTCGAGGCGCTGGACGACTGGCCGAGCGACGCGATCCTGCGGCGCGCGCTGGAGCCGGAGCTCGCGGGGCTGATGCGCGAGAACTTCCTCCCGCGCGACCTCACGCGCTACGGACGCGAGCTCACCGTCTACGTCGATCGCGACCGGGCGCGGTTCGCGTCGTGGTACGAGCTCTTTCCACGCTCGACGGATCCGTCCGGCAAACATGGCACCTTCAGGACAGCGATCGGCGCGCTCGATCGCGTGCAGCAGCTCGGCTTCGACGTCGTGTACCTGCCGCCGATCCATCCCGTGGGCCGCACCTTCCGCAAGGGGAAGAACAACACGCTCACCCCCGAGCCCGACGACGTCGGCAGCCCGTGGGCCATCGGCAACGAGCACGGTGGTCACGACGCCATCGAGCCGGCACTCGGCGACTTAAAAGACTTTGATGAGTTTGTGGCGGCCGCCCGGAAGCGCAACATGGAGGTCGCGCTCGACTACGCGCTGCAGTGCTCGCCCGACCATCCCTGGGTGCACGACCATCCCGACTGGTTTCACAACCGTCCTGACGGCACCATCGCGTACGCGGAGAATCCGCCGAAGAAGTATCAGGACATCTACCCGATCAACCTCTGGTGCGCCGACCGGCACAACCTGTGGGAAGCCTGCCGCGACGTCGTGCTACACTGGGTCGCCCACGGCGTGCGCACGTTCCGCGTGGACAACCCGCACACCAAGCCGTTCGCGTTCTGGGAGTGGCTGATCCAGGACGTCCAGTCCGAGTATCCCGACGTCATCTTCTTCGCGGAAGCGTTCACACGTCCCAAGCGGATGAAGAACCTCGCGAAGCTCGGCTTCACGATGTCGTACACGTACTTCACCTGGAAGAACGCGGCGTGGGACCTCCGCGGCTATCTCACGGAGCTCAACACGCCGCCCACGAGCGAGTACTACCGCGGGAACCTGTTCGCCAACACGCCGGACATCCTCAACGAATACCTCGTGCACGGCGGACGTCCCGCGTTTCGCGCGCGACTGCTGCTCGCCGCGACGCTGTCACCGCTCTACGGCATCTACTCGGGCTTCGAGCTGATCGAGAACGTGCCGCTCAAGGAAGGCAGCGAGGAGTATCTGCACTCCGAGAAGTACGAGATCCGCGCGCGCGACTGGAACGCGACCGGAAACATCAACGCCGACGTCGCGCTCATCAATCGCATTCGCCGAGAGACGCCGGCTCTGCAGCGATTCGGGAACCTCACGTTCCATACGTCGGAGAATGAGCAGATCCTCTTCTACCGAAAGGCTGGCGGCGCACAGAGTGGTGCGGGGGACGAGGTGCGCGGTGCGAACGGCACTCCACACCCCGCACCGCACGCCTCGCACCCAACACCGCGCACCGCGCAAGCCGCACCTCGCACCTCTATCCCTTCCCCACTCCAGCCCCGAATCGAGGACCCCGACATTCTCGTGGCGGTCAACCTGGATCCCAACACTGCCCAGGCCACGATGGTGCAGGTGCCGCTGGACGCCATGGGCATCGCGGCTGATGAGCCGTACGTCGTGCACGATCTGATCAGCGGCGCGCGATTCACGTGGGTGGGTTCGCGCAACTACGTGCGCCTCGATCCCAACGATCAGGTCGCGCACATCCTGCGAGTCGAACGATGAGCATCTCGCGCGTATCGGAGGCGATGCTGGCACCGCCGACGCCGGTCAGCGGACCGTCGGACCCATACTGGTACAAGGACGCCATCATCTATCAGACGCACGTGAAGTCATTTCGCGACTCGACGGCGGACGGTTATGGTGATTTCAAGGGACTGATGGAGAAGCTCGACTACATCCAGCAGCTCGGCGCCACCGTCGTCTGGCTGCTGCCGTTCTATCCCTCGCCGCTGAAGGACGACGGCTACGACATCGCGTCGTACGAATCCATCCATCCGACATACGGCACCGTCGAGGACTTCAAGGCATTCATGAACGCGGCACACGAGAAGGGCATCCGCGTCATCAGCGAGCTGGTCATCAATCACACGTCGGATCAACATCCGTGGTTCCAGCGCGCGCGTCGCGCGCCAAAGGGATCACCCGAGCGAAACTGGTACGTCTGGAGCGACGACCCGAACAGGTACGCCGGCACGCGGATCATCTTCACCGACACGGAGACGTCGAACTGGACGTGGGACCCCGTCGCGCAGCAGTTCTTCTGGCACCGCTTCTTCGGCCATCAGCCGGATCTGAATTTCGACAATCCGGAGGTGGTCGAGGCGGTGAAGAACGTGATGCGCTTCTGGCTCCGGCTCGGCGTCGACGGGCTGCGACTCGACGCGATCCCGTACCTCATCGAGCGCGACGGCACGAACTGCGAGAACCTCTCGGAGACGCACGAGGTCCTCAAGGATCTGCGCCGCACCATGGACGCCGAGTTCGAGGGCCGCATCTTCCTGGCGGAAGCGAACCAGTGGCCGACCGACGTGGCCGCCTACTTCGGGCAGTCGGACGAGTGCCACATGGCGTTTCACTTCCCGGTGATGCCGCGCATGTACATGTCGCTCCGCAAGGAGGATCGCACGCCGCTCGTGGACATCATCCGGCAGACCCCGGCAATCCCAGAGGACTGCCAGTGGGCCATCTTCCTGCGCAACCACGACGAGCTCACGCTCGAGATGGTGACTGACGACGAGCGCGACTACATGTACCGCGAGTACGCGCGCGATCCGCGGATGCGGGTGAACGTCGGCATTCGTCGACGCCTGGCGCCGCTGATGGAGAACGGCCGCCGCCAGATGGAGATCATGAACGCGCTGCTCATGTCGCTGCCGGGTACCCCGATCATCTACTACGGCGACGAGATCGGCATGGGCGACAACGTGTACCTCGGCGACCGCAACGGCGTTCGCACGCCGATGCAGTGGAGCGGGGATCGCAACGCGGGATTCTCGGAGGCCGAGGGCGCGGCGCTGTTCTCGCCGGTCATCGCCGATCCGCCGTACAGCTTTCACTCGGTCAACGTCACCGCGCAGGACCGCACGCCGACGTCGCTGCTTCGCTGGATGCGACGGCTCGTCACGGTGCGGAAGAAGTTCAAGGCGTTCGGTCGTGGGACGTTCGAGGCGCTGGATCCGAACAACCGCCGCGTGCTCGTCTTCATTCGACGGTATCGCGATGAAGTGATCCTCTGCGTGAACAACCTGTCCCGCTTCGCGCAGTTCGTGGAGCTGGACCTCCGCGAGTTCAACGGGTGCGTGCCGCTCGAGCTGTGGGGCGAGATCGCGTTCCCGCCGATCGGTGACCTGCCGTATCTGCTCACGCTCGGTCCGCACAATTTCTTCTGGTTCCGGCTGCTCCCGGCCGATCAGGTTCCCAGGAAATGACGCGGCCGCACATGGAGGGGGGAGGGGGGACGGACAGGGGGCAGGGCAGCAAAGAGCTGCTCGAATTCCTGAAAACGAAGCGCTGGTTCGGCGACAAGGGCCGCGCGATTCGCTCCGTGACGGTGCGTGACAGCGTTCACGTCGAGTGGCCGAACTCCCAGAAGCCATTCTCCGTGGTCCGCGTGAACGTGGAGACGGACGCGGGGATCTCCACGTATCAGATGTTCATCGAGCGAGGCGTCGCGCTGAACGACGCCCTCGAGGAGCCGGAGTTTCGACGCGGCCTGGTCGACGCGTTCGTGCAGGACATGACGTTCGAACAGAACGGAGTTCGCTGGCGGTTTCACTCGGAGGGAAAACGCTTCTTCGTTCCGCCATCGGCGACCGCCATTCGGTTGTCGACCTCCGAGCAGAGCAACAGCTCGGTCATCGTCGACGGTGAAGCGATTCTCAAGCTGTTTCGCAAGCTCGAGCCGGGAATTCATCCCGACGTCGAAGTCACGCGCTTTCTCACCATCGACCGGCAGTTCGTGCATGTCCCGGTGCTGCTTGGCACGATCGTCTTCGAGGACACACACGGCACCACGATCGCGGGCATGCTGCAGGAGCTCGTACCGGGCGCGGTGGACGCCTGGACGTACGTGCTGACCTCGTCGCGACCGTATTTCGAGGGACGAGGAGACGCATCGAACATTCCCTTCGTGACGGACGCCGAGCAGCTCGGCTCCATCACGCGCGCGCTGCACGAGACGCTGGCGTCGGGTGAGCGCGGCGATGACTTCGAGCGGCGCCAGGTGGACGACGCCGATCTGGCCGCGTGGACGCACCAGACGACGCAGATGATCGAGCGGGCGACGACATCGCTGCGGCGCGCCATGGATGCCGGGAGTGTTCCCACGCGCGCTGTGGAGCTGGCGAAAAGCGCGGCGACCGCCAGCGCGGGATTCGCCGGGCGGTTGTCGCGGGAAATCCAGTCGGTCGGCGCCGATCGCGGCGCGAAGACCCGCACCCACGGCGACTACCACCTTGGCCAGGTGATTCGTTCGTCCACGGGACAATTCCTGGTGATCGACTTCGAGGGCGAGCCGGCGCGTCCGCTGAGCACGCGTCGCGCGCATCACTCGCCGCTGCGGGATGTGGCGGGGATGCTGCGCTCGTTCGCGTACGCCGCCGCGGTTGCCGCCGCGGACTCCAGCGGCGACGATGCGCGGGCGCGCGACTGGGAGCAGCAAGTGCGAGAAGCGTTCCTGCGCGGCTACTTCCGTGATCCTGGAGAGGGTGGACGCGGGATTCTGCCGTCCACGCGCGCGAACGCGGAACGTCTCCTCACGCTCTTCGAGATCGAAAAGATTTTCTACGAGCTGCAGTACGAGCTCGATCACCGTCCCGAATGGGTGTGGATCCCGCTCAGCGGCATTGCGACCCTGGCGACATGAGGGTCTGGCCCGGACAGCCCTACCC
>JBOHTL010000270.1:0-2709 GCA_050733735.1 Gemmatimonadaceae bacterium | reverse complement strand
TCCGCGCGCACTGGTCGGAAATGGACGCGAGCTGCAGTTCCTCGCCGATCCGATCGCCGGCAGAGGCAACTCGATCAGTCGCCGAATCTTCGTAGACCCCGGCGATCAAGTAGGACTGACAATCCTCCCTTGATCGCGGGACCTCCGAACCATCGGCGCTCTAGCGCACGACGAGCGTTCGCCGCATGCCAAGCTCCCGGTCCTTCCCGTGCGCGTCCTCCACAGGGCAATAGAGCTCGTATTGCCCCGGCCTGAGCTCAACGGTCAATTCGTCGCTGCCAGCCGGTGCGAGGCGGTCCGTTTCCCGCTCCTCGCCCTGGCCCTCCACCTCGAGGGCGTGAGCGTATTGACCGGTGTTCTGCACGCGAAACGTGTATCTCCCCGCCGCCACCGTGTCGCTCGGTACTTCGATTTTCCATTCGCTGAGTTTTGCGCTCACGCTCCGCTCCTCCGTGGGAGCAGCCACGACCTCACCGCCAGCCGTCGTGTCGAGCGTCGCCGTGTCATCGAGATCGCCGCCGCATGACGCGCTGATCAGGACAAGCGCTACACCCAATCCGAAGATCCGCATGTTCATATATCCCCTCTGAAAGTGAGACACGGCGGAACAGGAGCCGCACATTGGCCCGGACCGCCAAGCCGTCAGTCGTTTCGTGACCTGACTATGGCAATTCCAATTTCTCCGTCGTCCGCAGCATCATCGGCGTGCCTTCTGGAATGACGTGCTCTACGTCGCCGGCACCGAGCGAGATGATCGAACCCGCATCAGCGATGAGACGCGCGGCTTCGATGACTGTCCGCAGGTCCGACCCCGTAATGACAGCGCCGGTGATGAACCCGACAGCGATGGTGTCAGGCCGCTGAACGACCGCTCCGGTAGTCTTGCTGCGTTCGACGACGTTCGAGACGTCGATGACCGTGGCGTCGAACGGATAGCGCTTCCCCTGGAATTCGATACCATCGAAGTCCAGCTGCACGACAGCCCGGTGGGACGCGTCAACGAAATGATGCGACCCGACGACCCTGCCGTAGATTTTCGCGCCGCGCGGCACGAGTACATCGCCATTCAGCGCTACCACGGGGCTCCAGACGGTAGCCGTGAACGCATCGCCGACCTTGGTTCGATCCGAGCTGAGCATCTGATCGGCGCGCACGGTCACCTGCGTCCCCACTGGCAGTGCTCCACCGGCCAGTGCATCGACTCGTGTGGCGGTGACCTCGCCCCCCGAAACGATCTGCTGCTCCTGGCGCTTCGTCCAGCAGGCGGCGAGCACCGCCGCAGCGGCAGCGAGCCCAACATACTTTGACAGCATTGGCGCAACTCCCTCCGGATGGTTGCGTTTCGGTCGCGCAAGGAGTGCGCCCCGTGACGTCACAACGGGCGAGCGCGCGGATCAGTCGCGCGGCGACCGCCCAAGATCGATCGCCTTGAGCGCGCGGAGCTCGGCCCGCAGGGCCACGATCTCCTTCACGAGCGCAAGCTGGCGAAGCGCGTCCGGCCGACGGACGTCAGCCGGATATCGATCGACGAAGAGCTGCAGCAGAGCGGCGCCCCGCTCGGGATCAAAGGCATCGCGCTCAGGCGAGGCGTACAGCACGGCCTCGGCGTGCAGCGCATCCGCTTCCCCGTCTTTCGTGAACGATGTGGCCGGATGCGTCCCGGCGCAGGCGGCCGCGAACCAGGCAATGGCGAACACGTGCAATGCGCGCGTCATGCGAACGTCTCCGCGAGCGGCGCGGGCTCCGGCCCAGGCACGGTGATCGCCCCGGGGATAATGAGCTCGAAGACCGCGCCCTGCGCCTTGTTGTCGCGCGCGGTGATCGATCCGCCATGCGCGTCCACGATGTGGCGGCAGATCGCGAGCCCCAGCCCCACGCCGCGATCCTGAGGGGGAGCATTCCGTCCGGCATCTCCCTGGAAAAACCGTTCGAAGACACGATGCTTGTCCTGATCGGAGACGCCGGGCCCTTCATCGGCGACCTGCAGCACAGCCGCGCCGTCCTGCTCCTCGAGGGCGAGGCGCACGGTGCCGTTCTCCGGCGAGAACTTGAGCGCGTTCTCGAGAAGATTTTCGAGAACCTGCGCCATCTCCTCGGCATCCGCGCGCAACAGCACACGCGACGATGAACGCTCGAGCACAGCGCGCGGTCCGCTGCCGCGGGCGTGGCGGCTGGCATTCACGTGGTCGACCGCGCGCTGCGCCAGCGCCGAGAGATCCAGCAGCTCGCGCACCGGGGTCGGCCGGGAATCGAGGCGCGACAGATCCAGCAGTTTGTGAATCATCGACCCCAGACGCCGGCCGCTGTCGCGGCTCATCTCGAGCAGGCGATGCTGACGGTCCGAGAGGGGACCGCCCAGCCCGTCGAGCAGCACTTCATTCGTCTCCTGCATCGCGGCCAGGGGCGACTTGAGGTCGTGCGACACGTTCGAGATGAAGTCGCGCTTCATCCGGTCCAGCTGCTCGAGACGCGCGGACATGTCGTTGAAGTCGCGGGTGAGCGCCGCGAGCTCGTCGTCCTTTCCGGCGGACGGCTTCACGCGGGCGCCGAAGTTTCCGCGCGCGACCTGCCGCGTGGCCTGCGCCAGGCGCTCGAGCGGCTCGATGATGGACCGGACGAGCAGCGTCGAGAGAATGCCGGCGAGAATCACTGCCGCCATGGCTACGATCCAGAACAACTGCCCGATCGCGGCCGCGCGCCTTTCGGCGC